>JALDRJ010000002.1:900000-1087500 GCA_031315865.1 Nitrospirales bacterium | reverse complement strand
ATGAGCCGGCGAGTTATTCTGCGTAGCTAGGTTAAGTTGCAAAGACGGAGCCGTAGCGAAAGCGAGTCTGAATAGGGCGATTGAGTTACGTAGAATAGACCCGAAGCGAGGTGATCTACCCATGGCCAGGGTGAATCCGCCGTAACAGGCGGAGAAGGCCCGAACCGTTGTATGTTGCAAAATGCTCGGATGAGCTGTGGGTAGGAGTGAAAGGCTAATCAAACCTCGTAATAGCTGGTTCTCCCCGAAATAGCTCTCGGGCTAGCCTCGTGTGAACCGTGGCGGAGGTAGAGTACTGGATGGGCTAGGGGTGTTACCACACTACTGAACCCAACCAAACTCCGAATGCCGTTACTGGATGCACGGGAGTCAGACTATGGGTGCTAAGGTCCGTGGTCGAGAGGGAAACAGCCCAGACCGCCAGCTAAGGTCCCGAATAGTAAGCTAAGTGGGAAAGGTTGTGGGAATACTCAGACAGCCAGGAGGTTGGCTTAGAAGCAGCCATCCTTTAAAGAGTGCGTAACAGCTCACTGGTCGAGTGCGCCTGCGCCGAAAATTTAACGGGGCTCAAGCTTACAACCGAAGCTGCGGATTTGTTTCTTCGGAAATAAGTGGTAGGGGAGCATTCTCTAGGAGTTGAAGGTTGACCGACAAGGACAGCTGGATTCTAGAGAAGAGATTATGCCGGCATAAGTAGCGATAAACGATGTGAGAATCATCGTCCCCGTAAGCCTAAGGTTTCCTGGCCAATGTTCGTCAGGTCAGGGTTAGTCGGATCCTAAGGTGAGGCCGAAAGGCGTAGCCGATGGAAAACAGGTCAACATTCCTGTACCGCTGTGATTGCGTTATCAACGAAGGGGGGACGCAGAAGGGTAGGCACCGCCGGGTTCCTGGAATACCCGGTCTAAGCGTGTAGGCAGAGTCCGCAGGCAAATCCACGGGCTTGTTAATGCTGAGACGTGATGGGGAGGCCGTAAGGCCACAAACGGGCTAATCCCATACTGCCGAGAAAAGCCTCGTAGTGAGTAATCATAGTGACCGTACCGCAAACCGACACAGGTAGGTGGGTGGAGTACACCCAGGGGCGTGAGAGAACTCTCCCTAAGGAACTCTGCAAATTAGCCCCGTAACTTCGGAAGAAGGGGTGCCTTGATTAGGTGAGAGGATTTACTCCTCAAGCTGAACAAGGTCGCAGTAACAAGGCTCTAGCGACTGTTTACCAAAAACACAGGACTCTGCTAACACGTAAGTGGAAGTATAGGGTCTGATGCCTGCCCGGTGCTGGAAGGTTAACTGGAGGTGTTAGCCGTAAGGCGAAGCTCCGAAGGGAAGCCCCAGTAAACGGCGGCCGTAACTATAACGGTCCTAAGGTAGCGAAATTCCTTGTCGGGTAAGTTCCGACCTGCATGAATGGCATAACGACTGGAGCGCTGTCTCGGGGAGAGACTCAGCGAACTTGTTGTTCCGGTGAAGAAGCCGGGTGCCCGCAACTAGACGGAAAGACCCTGTGCACCTTTACTACAACTTGACATTGTGTGTTGGGCGAGTATGTGTAGGATAGGTGGGAGGCTTTGAAGCGGGAGCGCTAGCTTTCGTGGAGCCAACCTTGAAATACCACCCTTAGTTTTCTGACATTCTAACCTGGCTCTGTCATCCAGGGCAGGGACATTGTCTGGTGGGTAGTTTGACTGGGGCGGTCGCCTCCCAAAAGGTAACGGAGGCGCCCAAAGGTTCCCTCAGGCTGGTCGGCAATCAGCCGTCGAGTGTAAAGGCAAAAGGGAGCTTGACTGTAAGACGGACACGTCGAGCAGGGACGAAAGTCGGGCTTAGTGATCCGGTGGTTCTGTGTGGAAGGGCCATCGCTCAACGGATAAAAGGTACGCCGGGGATAACAGGCTGATTTCCCCCAAGAGTTCACATCGACGGGGAAGTTTGGCACCTCGATGTCGACTCATCGCATCCTGGGGCTGAAGCCGGTCCCAAGGGTCGGGCTGTTCGCCCGTTAAAGCGGTACGAGAGTTGGGTTCAGAACGTCGTGAGACAGTTCGGTCCCTATCTGTTGTGGGCGGAGGTGATTTGAGAGGGCCTGTCTCTAGTACGAGAGGACTGAGATGGACGGACCGCTAGTGTGCCGGTTGTCGCGCCAGCGGCAGTGCCGGGTAGCTATGTCCGGTTTAGATAACCGCTGAAAGCATCTAAGCGGGAAGCTAGCCTCAAGATAAGATCACCCTGGAGGGTAACCTCCCTAAAGGCCACTCAAAGACTATGAGTTTGATAGGCTGGGTGTGGAAGAGTTGAAAGGCTCGAAGCTAACCAGTACTAATCGGCCGTGAGGCTTAACAGCATTTTGCTCTTGATAGACATGGTCAAAAAAACCATAAAACGTGTAACCGAAAACGTGAAAGGGTAACTTGTAAACGGTTTAACCTTTGCTTATCCTTTGACGCTATCACGGTAAAGAATTCTCGGTGACCATACCGGAGGGGTCCCACCCGTTCCCATCCCGAACACGGAAGTTAAGCCCTCCTGGGCCCATGATACTGCAGCCGCGAAGCTGTGGGAAAGTAGGTCGTTGCCGAGATTATTTTGAAAGCCTATCATCCTTTGGGTGGTAGGCTTTCTTTTTTGTCAATTCTTGACTGATAAGGCGCATTGGCTAAGTAGGAGAGTATCCTGTTGGACTCATGCTAAAGCAGTTTCAGCTACCGGGGTGTTTTTCTTGTCGAAGGTATAGGGACGGTGAAGAGCATCATAAAGAGTCGGGTATGTCGGTATACTATCCGGGATATTGGCAAGGTTCAATTCATTCTGGACTGCGCTTAATGGACTAACTAAGGAAAGAGACCCGCCACTGGATTGAAGAAATTCATGGGCAAAATGCAATAGACTAATTACTTTGGGGTCGAGAAAGTACAATGAAGTGAGATTCAGGACAACAGTTGTAAGGCCTTGACCTTGAAGATTTTCGATTTGATTCATGAAGTTTGAATGGTCTGTCTCATCAAACCGGCCACAACAGTCTAGAATTACCACATCACCTAGGTGTCGTTGGTCAACGTACATAATTATCTCCTTTCTGAAACGAGTGACAATGTCACCGTATGCCTATTAAATCGGTGATAACGACCAAAACCTTAACTTGAACACCTCTAATCCAAATATCAGAAGCACGTCGCAGATGAGAATAGTCAGAACGTGGGCGGTAGTGGAAGACAGCTCTATCGTGTTTAGACACCTAATGGAAAACATTCGATACATTTTTTGTAAGGAGGTCAGCACCATTGAAAACAGAACAGTCGAAGAAACTATTCAACAAAACAAAACGAGTCATTCCAGGTGGCGTAAATAGCCCGGTTCGGGCATTTCAGTCAGTTGGAGGAATTCCTCTCGCGATGAAAAAAGGAAAGGGTTCTCACCTGTTCGATATCGATGGTAATCGATACGTGGATTATGTCCTTTCTTGGGGGCCAATGATCGTCGGGCATGCACACCCCAAGGTCGTGAGGGCAGTCGTCAAAACAGTCAAGCACGGTACAAGCTTTGGAGCACCATCTGAACAAGAATATATCTTGGCCAACCTCGTTATGAAGATGATGCCTAGTGTGGAGCAAGTTCGCCTGGTGAACTCTGGCACAGAAGCGACGATGAGCGCTATTCGTCTGGCTCGGGCATACACCAAACGGGAGACCATCATCAAATTTGAAGGTTGTTATCATGGCCATGCCGATCACTTATTGGTTAAAGCGGGTTCGGGGGTCGCAACGCTCGGTATTCCAGATAGCCCAGGCGTTCCGAAGGCTTTTGCAGAGCATACGTTGACGGCTCGCTATAACGATATAAATGGGCTAGAGAGACTTGTTCAAAAACATGCCAATAAAATTGGGTGCATTATCGTTGAGCCGATTGCGGGAAACATGGGTGTAGTGCCGCCCAACCCAGAGTTTTTGCCGTTTCTTCGAGCAATAACAAACAAGTTTGGTATTGTGCTTATCTTTGACGAAGTGATGACAGGATTTCGTGTTCATCCTGGTGGCGCACAGGCCCTGTACAAGGTTAAGCCGGATCTTACCTGTTTAGGAAAAATTATCGGGGGTGGCTTGCCAATCGGCGCATATGGGGGAAAGAAAGATATCATGCAGATGGTGGCTCCTGCCGGGCCGGTCTATCAGGCCGGCACGCTTTCCGGCAATCCCGTGGCCGTTACGGCTGGCATCGAAACGCTTAAAATCCTTCGTAAGCCTGGGATTTATGATATTCTTGAAAAGAACGCTCAGAAATTGGCAGACGGGATTGGATTGGCGGCTGAGCGAGCGAAGATTCCCTACTATCAGACTCGTGTTGGATCAATGGTTGGGGGATTTTTTACGAAAGGACCGGTGATAGACTACACAAGTGCTAAAAAGTCAGATACCCGACGCTATGCAAAGTTCTTTCATGGCTTGCTGGAACAGGAAGTCTATTTTGCGCCTTCTCAATTTGAGGCGGCCTTTCTTTCAACTACCCATTCTAGGTCAGACATTCGAAAAACCATCAAAGCGGTGGGAAAAGTTATGCAGTCATTAAAATAACGGTCTGCGGGACCGTTAATCGTCGTCGTCATCATCATCGTCATCCTCGGCTTCGAGAGCGGCCTGACGCATTTGTTCTTCCATGGCATTATGGATGAGCATGCGAAGGAACATTGAGATGACAGAGCCTTTTTCTAAGCTCCCACCAGGTGGAACCGCGATACGTCCTTCTTCTACCATTCTGTCCAGCCATTGTTTTTGGTCTGGGGTAATATGAAGTGGGATCTCAACAAGTGGGACCTTACCAAACATATCCATAAGATTTATCTCCTTACCAAGCAGGTCGAATATTGACCTGAAATAAGTTCACTCTGTCAAAAGGCAAGCCAAAATAAAACATGGGTTCTTTAACTTTGTCAATGAAAAATAGGATAAGTGAACTCCCTGAGATGTGAGATCTAGGAATAGTGGTGCCTGATTATCCTAGATCGAGAACATCTCCCATCGAATAAAGGCCAGGTGGCTGCTTCACAACCCATTCTGCGGCACGTATCGCGCCACGGGCGAATGTGTCACGAGTGTGAGCACGGTGGGTAATTTCGATACGTTCTCCTGGGCCAGCAAAAAGAACTGTATGATCCCCGATAATGTCTCCTGCACGAACCGTTTGGATGCCAATCTCACGTATCTTGCGTTGGTCGATCATGCCATGTCGTTCATATACACCGACATCCTCAAGATTCCAATCCATCCCGGTCGCGAGCACTTCTGCAATTTTTAAAGCTGTGCCACTCGGGGCGTCTCTTTTTTGATTGTGATGGGCTTCGATCACTTCAATATTATACGTTTCACCAAGTGCGCGTGCGACCTTTCCCACCATGTTGAGCAGAACATTGATGCCGACGCTCATGTTGGGCGCGAAGACGCATGGTATGGTTTGGGCCAATTCCTTTAATCGTTCAAGCTCATCGGCTTCAAATCCTGTTGTGCCGATCACCATCGCCTTCTGTTGCGTAGCTGCGAGTTGCAAATTGAGCAGGGTGGCTTGTGGAGCGGTGAAGTCAATGATCACGTTCGCATGTTCCAGTACATCGCCAAGCGTATTTTGTATGAGCACTCCTGCCAGTCCGTTTCCCGCAACTTCACCTGCATCCTTTCCTAACGTTGGATGGCTGGGATTCTCGATCGCTCCGGATAATTGCAAGGTTGCGGATTCTTGAACCAAGGCCACAAGACGTTGGCCCATCCGTCCGGCCGCTCCCATAATAATCGTGTTGATCATCGTCGATAAAGGATTGTTCGAATTCTATATCCCATAGGATTTCATGACGGTAAATAATTTGTCTTGATATTGCGCCGAAAGTTGGGTCAATGGCAATCGAAGTTCGTGTTGAATTTTTCCCATCTTGGCCAAGGCCGCTTTAACTGGAATCGGGTTTGTCTCGTAAAACAGCGCAGAAAAGAGAGGAGAGAGTTTATAATGCAGGGTGCTCGCTTCTTTAAAGTTTCCTTGTGACGCGAGATTGACCATGTTGGCCATGTCGGCGGGAAGGACGTTGGCCGTGACAGTAATAACCCCCTTCGCTCCAATCGCCATCATTGGCAACGTTAACGGATCATCTCCTGCCAAGACGACCATCTTGTCTCCGCATCGTTCGATGATCGAAGAAACCTGTTGTAGTGATCCGCTCCCCTCCTTGATCGCGACAATATTCGTGATTTCAGATAGTGTTGCCACGGTGTCTGGCGTCATGTTAACACCGGTGCGACCAGGGATGTTGTACAACACTAATGGGATATCGACAGACTTGGCGATGGTGGAGTAGTGCTGAATGAGTCCTTCCTGGACCGGTTTATTGTAGTAAGGTGTGATAAGAAGCGCGCCATCCGCTCCCACTCTTTGGGCGTGTTTGGTAAACGTAATGGCTTCATCGGTAGAATTGGAACCGGTTCCAGCAATGACGGTCACGCGTCTATTGACAATTTCGACTGTCAAGGCCACGACTCGTTCGTGTTCCTGGTGGGTGAGGGTGGCGGATTCCCCCGTCGTGCCACAGGGAACGATGCCATGAGTTCCATTTGCGACCTGAAACTCAATAAGATCGGCAAAAGCCGTTTCGTCTATTTTTCCGTTCTTTAACGGGGTTACAATGGCAACAAGAGAACCAGAAAACATGATAAGACCTCAATAGCGTTCGCAAATAGTATGAGATGGTACATCCATGAGAGGAGTTTTTTGATGAATCATGCCGGACTGTCTAAGAAGTCGGGAATGATTTCGCCGCGGATGAGATCGTCATAGCGCTCGCGTTCACGAATAATATGGATTTCATCATCCTTGACCAAGACTTCGGGGGTACGCGGTCTTGAATTATAGTTGGATGCCATCGTGAACCCATAGGCTCCCGCGCTCATGACAGCAAGGAGGTCGCCTGCCTTGGTCTCTGAGATGGCTCGTTCTTTAGCCAGAAAATCTCCTGATTCGCAAATCGGACCGACAATGTCCACAGTTTTGACGCGCTCTTCAGCAGGTTTTTGAACATGCTGAATTTCATGGTAGGCTTCATACAGGCTTGGGCGAAGCAAATCGTTCATCGCAGCATCCACCACGACAAATTGTTTGGCTTCAGTCGCTTTATTGTAGAGAACCCGAGTGATCATAATACCAGCATTTCCGACGATCGAGCGACCAGGCTCCATGATCAACTGACATTTAAGGTTGGCTAGTAATGGTGAGATTGCCTCAGCGAGGTCTTTGGGGTGAGGAGGCATCTCATCCGAATACGTGATCCCAAGCCCTCCACCAATATTGAGGTAACGAATATCAGTTCCTTGCACCTTAAGGGCTTCAATCAACGCTAAGATTTTTTTCAGCGCGTCGATAAACGGCGTGAGTTCGGTTAATTGGGATCCGATGTGGCAATGTACGCCCACAACTTGGATATGGGGCAAAGCCTCGGCAGTTTTGAATTCTTCAAGGGCTCGATCTGCTCCGATGCCAAATTTGCTTTTCTTGAGGCCAGTGGAGATGTACGGATGGGTTTTCGGGTCAATGTCTGGGTTGATACGCAACGCGACTCTGGCATGAACCCCGAGTTTGCCCGCCACGCTATTGATCAGCTGCAGCTCTGCGGCTGATTCCACGTTAAACATCAGAATATCGGCTTTGAGAGCCTGTTCAATCTCATCACCTGATTTTCCCACACCAGCAAAGACAATCTTTGTTGATGGAACTCCCGCACGCAGGGCGCGAAAGAGTTCTCCGCCGGACACAATATCGACCCCGCTCCCTTCTTTCGCCATGAGACGAAGAATGGCCAGGTTCGAATTGGCCTTCATCGCGTAGGCAATGGTATGGGGAATCGATTGAAAGGCTTGAGCGAAGGCCCGGATATGGCGAATGAGCGTCCGATGGCTATAGATGTAACAGGGGGTCCCGACTTTGTGCGCAATCTCCGCAATCGACACGTTCTCGCAATAGAGTTGGTTGTTCTGGTAATGAAAATCATGCATCGCTGAATCTCTACGAATGGATCAGTAAATCATGGGATCGTGATAAACATTCAGTCCAGCTTGACCGCCTGGATTCACCTTAACGCTCTCATCGTGTGCCGACAGGATACATGGCTGGGAGTTGCACCGCCTCCTCTTCCAATGGAACCACACCGTCCTCGTTGTCCAGTGAACCATCCCTCGCTTGTTTCTGTTGCGCCCGGATTTTGGCTTCTAACCCCACTTCTTCCGGAGCGATAGGTGGACCGGAGGCCCCACATCCCGAGCTCATCATTACAAGAAGGCACAACACATATCTAAGAAGGGTTGGCATAAGCTATCGTGACAGTCGCAACAAGTCCATAAAAACTAAATTTCTCTTGAGGAAAGTTGGGGCATTATAACAGGCGTTTCTCCAGCCTGCGCAACCTGCCCTCCACTTGTCGTCTGGCCGTCCCCCCAATTTGGCTTTTTCGTCGCGTGGCTCCAACTGGGGTAAGTAATTGAAGGGCCTCTCTTGAGAAATGAGACGAGTGGGCTTTCAGTTCTCCGAGTGAAAGAGCGGCGAGATCAAGATTGCGTTCTTCACAGTGTCTTACGAGATTCCCTATGATCGCGTGGGCCTCACGAAACGGAACGCCTTTTCGTACGAGATAATCCGCGAGTTCTGTGGCGTACAGCAGGCCGGATTGGACGGCTTGGTTCATTACCTCTTCTCGAACGGTGAGATGGTCGATGAGCTCAGCGTACAGGGTAACACTCTGATTCACGGTGTCTAGAGCGTCAAACAGAGGTTCTTTATCCTCCTGTAAGTCCCGATTGTAGCTCAATGGCAGGCCCTTCAAGGTGGTTAACAACGACATAAGATGCCCATACACCCGCCCCGTTTTCCCTCGAACCAATTCTGCGACATCCGGGTTTTTTTTCTGCGGCATCATGCTGCTGCCCGTACAAAACGCGTCCGACATTTCAATGAATTGAAACTCTTGGGAAGACCAAAGAATCAATTCCTCACTTAATCGCGAGAGATGCATCATGAGAATAGCACAGGCATTCAGGACCTCGACGACAAAGTCACGGTCGGAAACGGTATCGAGACTGTTCGTCGTGACAGCAGGAAATCCCAGCAGTTTAGCCGTGTATGTCCGGTCAACGGGATAATTCGTCCCGGCCAACGCTCCCACCCCAAGCGGAAGTACATTGAGCCGATGAAAAGCATCATGCAGTCGGCCCGCATCTCGATCGAACATCTCTACGTATGCTAAAAAATGGTGCGCGAGCAACACGGGCTGGGCGCGCTGGAGATGGGTATAACCAGGCATCATCACATGAATATGCTGTCGGGCTTTGACCGTTAAGGCTTTTTGTAGCCGGGCGATAGCCGAGGTCAACGAGCTTATGGCGTCCTTCACGAACATACGAAGATCAAGGGCAACTTGATCATTCCGGCTTCGTCCCGTATGGAGTTTGCCGCCAAGCGGTCCGATGAGTTGAGTGAGTCGGCGTTCGATGCTCATGTGGATGTCTTCGTCTTCATTTCGAAACTCAAAGCGTCCACGTTGTAATTCGTCCAAAACCTTTTCCAGGCCACGGGTAATGGTTTGGCATTCCCTTTTGGTGAGGACTTTGGCTCGATACAGTGTCTTGCAGTGCGCGATACTGCCTTGGATATCGTATTGATAGAGTCGTCGATCAAATGGTAGGGATGATGTGAACTGTTCAACCAGGTGATGTGTCTGTCCCTTGAATCGCCCTCCCCAGGCCTTTTTCGTGGTTGAGGTAGACGATCGTTTCAGTCTGGCAGCATTCCGAGCGACTGGGTTTGCTCGTGTACGAGAGGCCGGACGTTTATCAGGGGTATGAGTCGTGGACTTCTTAGTTGGCATCATGCTTCTTGTTCCGGCTATTTTGCATCGCGAGCCGTAACGCATTAATCCGGATAAACCCGGTGGCGTCACGTTGGTCGTAGCCTCGGCCTTCTTCAAACGTCGCCAGATTTTTTCGGTATAAAGAATGTGAAGATTTTCGACCTGTCAGGATACAGTTTCCCTTGTAGAGCTTAACTCGCACGGTTCCCGTGACTTCTTGCTGAGCTTGGTCGATGGCAGTTTGAAGCATCACGCGTTCCGGGGAAAACCAATAGCCATTGTAGATCAGCTCCGCATAACGAGAAATCAGGCTATCACGGAGGTGCAGGACCTCTCGGTCCATCGTAATGGACTCAAGACCTCGATGCGCCACATGTAAAATCGTCCCGCCCGGAGTTTCGTACACCCCGCGAGCCTTCATGCCGACATAGCGGTTTTCGACAAGATCGACTCGACCTATGCCGTGCTTCCCTCCAAGTTGGTTGACGTGTGCCAAGAGGTCAGCGGGTTTCAAGCGTTGTCCGTCGATGGCGACCGGATCTCCTCGATGGAATTGAATTTCAAGAGATTGCGACTTGTTGGGAGCGCGTTCAGGTGAGACCGTCATTTTAAACATATCCTCTGGTGGCTCGACCCAAGGATCCTCGAGTATTCCCCCTTCATAGCTGATGTGGAGAAGATTCAGGTCCATGCTGTAAGGTTTCGCCTTTGTCACGGTAATGGGGATACGATGTTTTTTGGCGTAGGCGATCAAGTCTTCTCTGGATGTGTAGGTCCATTCACGCCATGGAGCAATCACCCTGATAGAGGGGTCATGGGCCGCATAGGCTAACTCAAATCGTACCTGATCGTTCCCTTTTCCCGTGGATCCATGACTGACGGACGTGGCCCCCTCTTTTTTAGCGATTTCGATTTGTCGTTTGCCGATGAGAGGCCGGGCAATCGAGGTTCCGAGCAAATAGCTACCTTCGTATACCGCATTCGCTCGTAGCATGGGAAAGACATAATATTTGACGAATTCATGACGGAGATCTTCTACGTAGACTTTGGATGCCCCGACAGCCAAGGCCTTTTGTTTAATGGCTTGTAAGTCTTCTCCTTGGCCAAGATCAGCACAGAACGCGATAACCTCGAACCTATGGGAATTTTTTAGCCAGTGGAGAATAGCGGATGTGTCCAGTCCGCCCGAGTAGGCCAGGACAACTTTTTGTGTGTTCTGTGGCACAGAAGAACGCGGTTTTGATTGTTTTGTAGATTTCTTCATAAGTAATTAAGAGCGTATGTTTGTCCTACATGATATGTGTATGACTGACCAAGTTATGCTAAAGGCATTCTTGAGAATGGGGCATGGTAGGCGAGTCGCATCAACGGTCACCTCGCAAGCCAATCGATCAGGATGGCATTCTGCATATCGAGCCGGTTTTCGGCTTGTTCTAAGACCACAGATTGCGGACCGTCGAGTACCTCGGTGGAAATTTCCTCTCCACGGTGTGCAGGAAGGCAGTGCATGACGATGGCATCGGGCTTGGCTTGGTTCAAGAGCCGCTCATTTAACTGGTAGGGGGAAAGAGCTTTGAGCCGTCGTTTCTGTTCGCGTTCCTGCCCCATGCTGATCCAGACATCGGTGTAGAGAACATCCGCATTTTTGACCGCTTCGATCGGGTCTGGAGTAACGTCGATCGTGGCATGATGTTTTGCCGCTTCTCGCATGGACCATTCCACGATTTTTTGATCGGGTTCATAGCCCGACGGACATCCAACGCTTACGTGCATGCCTACAAGGGCGCCAGCCTCTAGCAGCGAATGGGTGACATTATTCCCATCGCCAACATACGCGAGCTTTAACCCCTTTAAGCGTTTCTTTTTCTCGATGATCGTGAATAAATCAGCCAGGATCTGACAGGGATGGCACTGGTCGGTTAGCCCGTTAATCACCGGGATGGTGGCATGTGTGGCCCACTCTTCAAGCGTGGCTTGATCGAATGTCCGGACTACCAGGCCATGAACATATCGCGACAGGACTTGGGCGGTGTCCGCCAAGCTTTCTCCCCGGCTGAGTTGAATTTTTTCCGACTCTAAGAACAAAGACTGGCCGCCCAACTGATTCATTCCCGCTTCAAACGACACACGTGTTCGGGTCGAGGGCTTTTCAAAGATTAACCCAAGGGTCTTGCCAAGCAGCGGGCGCGGCATACGTCCGGCGCGGCGTTTTTTTTGCAATGTCCGGGCATGTTTGATCAGAGTGGAGATATGCTGTGCGGAAAGACTTGCGATGGTGAGAAGATCTTTCACTGATCGTTGAGACGGCCGTGTTTTGGTTGTTGGGCTCATATGTTATGAACGCGATTGAGTCTTAACTCTGAGACCTTACGAATATTTTGCGAGCACATCCGACAGTGTGGACAGCAAGGAGTCGATCTCCGATTGCGTAATGACCAGCGGTGGAACGAATCGAAGCACGCGGCCCATCGTGCAATTGATGATGACACGGCGTGCCAGACAATCCATGACAATGGGCTTGCCCTCGATCGAGAGTTCAATCCCCTGTAACAGTCCAAGCCCTCGAACTTCATTGATGACAGGAAACTGGTCCATTAAGGCTCGTAATCCGTTATGAAGATATTCCCCGCGTTCTCGACAGCGGTTCAGCTCTCCGCCTTCAAGGAGAATGTTGAGTACTTGCAGCGCGGCTGAACAGGCCAGGGGGTTTCCGCCGAAAGTCGAGCCGTGAGTTCCGTGACTGAAAGCCTGTGAAACATCCTGGGTGGCCAAACAGGCTCCGATCGGGAGTCCGCCGCCTAATCCTTTGGCCAATGTCATGATATCGGGCTGTATGTCAAAGTGTTCATAGGCGAAAAGCGAGCCCGTACGTCCAATTCCGGTTTGAATCTCGTCGAAAATCAAGAGAATATTTCGCGACGTACAGAGTTCTCGCACAGCCTTGAGATACTCCGCCTCGGCCACGACGACTCCACCTTCCCCCAACACAGGCTCCAGCATGACGGCGGCGGTCCGTTCCGAAATGGCGGCCTCAAGGGCTGAAAGGTCATTGAATGGGATCGATGTGAAACCCTCAAGAAGTGGCCAAAATCCTTGTTGGACTTTGGTCTGTCCCGTTGCGCTCAATGTGGCTAACGTACGACCATGAAAGGAGTTGACCATGGTCACTATTTCTGAGCGTTCAGGTCCAAAATGATCGTGCGAGTATTTTCTGGCCAATTTTATCGCAGCTTCATTCGCTTCTGCGCCGCTGTTCGCGAAGAATACTTTTTCGGCGAATGAATGGTTGACCAGTCTGCGTGCGAGTTGGGCCTGTGGTTCTGTGTAAAAAAGATTGGAGGTGTGAAGCAGGCGACGAATTTGTCGTTCTAAGCTGTTAATCAAGTCAGGGTGGCCATATCCTAAGGAATTGACGGCGATGCCTCCTACGCAATCCAAATACGCGCGTCCCTCTGCATCGTACACCTGACTTCCCTGTCCTCGAACGATCGATAACGGAAGCCGGTCATACGTGTTCATCACGTACTGGTTGGTGATCTGTTGAATTTCTTCAGTAAGCATGTCTAGCCGTTTCAGTCATACCGAATCGATAAAATGCCAAGTTGCTGAATCGTAATATCCACTGCTGGTATACGCGCCAACGGTTGTCAGTGCATCCAAGCGGGTATACCCTTTCACTTGTTCCAAGTGAATCAGTACTCAGGGTTTGTCATGCTAGTCCGAATAGGACTTGTCTAGATTCGCTATGTCGTGAGAAAACCCGCGTGAATACAGGCGAATCTAGCACATGGATTCTCACGTGTGCAATATGATCTAGGGGGTAGGAGTGAAAACCATCAGCCTGAAGCACGAGCAAGTACTCTGACCTTCCTGGAAGACCGTGGGGCTGCTTGCAGAAGGATAGTCCGGTCGGACGACGAATCCGATGAAAAGGCTCAGGACGAAGCTGACTGCCGTCTGAGGTCGTAGGCCAGGCCGAGTTTGCTCAAGAGCCAGATGAGCCACTTGGAAGGGTCAAAATTGTACCATTGCGGGCCGTTTCGATAGTCACTCTGATACATGTGATGATAATTATGGTAGCCTTCTCCGAATGTGAGGAGCGAGACGATCCAGCTATCGCGGCTCGAGTCTGAAGTCCCATGCGTTTGACTCCCCCAAAGGTGACAGATCGAGTTGATGAAAAACGTCGAGTTCAACACGAAAAACGTGCGTGCCACTCCGGCAAGGAGAAAACAGCTCAGCCCGCCAATCCATCCGTTGTAGAGAAATCCAACGATAAACGGTAAGACCAGTCCGGCAAGGACAATCGCGATGTAATTGTTGTGTTGCCACATGACGAGAGGGTTGTTTCTCAGTCTTGTCTTATATTTTTCAAACCGCGACGGATCCTTATCCTTCCAGAACAGCCATCCGCAATGACTCCACCAGAATCCAAGTTTGGCATTGTAGGGATCGTCATCTTCATCGCATCGGGCATGGTGACGGATGTGGTCGGATGCCCACTTTAATGCGGAATTTTGCAAGGCCATTCCGCCCGCAATCAACATCATCATCTCCACGAATTTCGTACATTTAAAGCTTCGGTGAGAGAAGAGCCGATGGTAACCCACCGTAATGCCGAGTCCCGTAAATATGTACAAGATCACAAACATCGTCCAGTCCACCCAGGAAAAATCGTAGTAATAGATAAAGACTGGTAGTCCGATGATCGTCATGAGGACAATAGATGAGAACAGTATAGTCGTGAGGTAGTCGAATTCTCTCGTTTCTGTATTCATATGCTACAGGCCTTAGATGGGAAGATGCCCTTTCTTTAATAAAGACAAGGGAACAAGCATCGTTCTCATGGCGTTACATGAACTATTTGGTTATTGATGTGTTATCGAAGGTGCCGGTAGAAGGGCAATGAAGAGTTCGCGTTTAATGTTAGATGCCCGACAATTGTACTTAGAATACCGTTTGGTTCCAATGTTGTCAAAGCTCTTGGTTTTAACTAGCTTTTGTTCTCCAGGGGAAGGGATTCCGTATTTTAGCCGCTCGAACTCGTAAATAGGGAGTTTGGAGAAGGCGAGTTGGACTCAGGCCAATAGGACCACCTAACTCAACTCACGGATTTTCGGAACTTCCTCCTGGTCACGTGGTCGCCAAGAGGAAGTACAGTTCCGGGGTTTATTGAAATATCCGTACGCGAGTATTGGTTTTGCCGTTTAGTATTTGTAGGTATCTTCTTTATAGGGTCCTTCTACTGGTACATTGATGTAGTCCGCCTGAGTTTGGGTCAGTTTGGTGATGACGCCTCCAAACCCACGCACCATATGCGCTGCCACCTCTTCGTCTAAAATCTTGGGGAGTACTTGAACGGTCGGAGTTTCAGGCTCAACGTGGTCGGCGTATTTTCTTTCGTACAGGTAAATTTGGGCGAGGACCTGATTGGAAAACGAGCCGTCCATGATGCGTGACGGATGACCCGTCGCGTTCCCCAGATTGACGAGCCGACCTTCCGAGAGGAGAATGACATAATCGTTGGTCGCTCGATTGCGGTAGACTTTGTGCACTTGAGGTTTCACTTCTTCCCATTCCCAATGTTTTCGCATGTAGGCGGTATCGATTTCATTATCAAAGTGGCCAATATTACAGACAACGGCTCCACCCTTAAGCATCTGAAGCATGGCCGAATCACAGACATTAAAGTTTCCTGTCGTGGTGACGACCAGGTCCGTATTGCTGAGTAGAATGGTATTGATATTCTCGACTTTGCCGGTATTGATTCCGTCCACGTAAGGAGAGACGACCTCGAACCCATCCATACAGGCCTGCATCGCACAGATGGGGTCAATTTCTGAAATTTTGACGATCATGCCTTCCTGTCGAAGAGAGAGAGCGGAACCCTTTCCCACGTCTCCATAGCCGATGACGAGTGCTTTCTTGCCAGCCAGCAAGTGATCGGTTCCCCGTTTGATGGCATCGTTTAAACTGTGACGACAACCGTATTTATTGTCATTTTTTGACTTGGTTACAGAGTCGTTCACGTTAATGGCTGGGACTTTCAAGGTGCCTTTCTTCAACATGTCTTGAAGGCGATGGACTCCGGTGGTGGTTTCTTCCGTGATGCCATGAATGCGATCGAGCATGGCCGGATATTTTTCATGGAGCATGAGCGTTAAGTCTCCGCCATCGTCCAGTACCATATTGGCATCCCAGGGCTGCCCATCTTTTAAGATGGTTTGCTCGATGCACCAGTCATACTCTTCTGCCGTCTCACCCTTCCATGCGTAGACGGGAATACCGCGTGCGGCGATAGCGGCAGCGGCATGATCTTGGGTTGAAAAGATATTACACGAGGACCACCGAACTTCTGCACCAAGTTCGATCAGTGTTTCAATCAATACGCCAGTTTGGATCGTCATATGGATACAGCCAAGGATTTTGGCGCCCTTTAAGGGTTGGGACCCTCGATACTTTTCTCGTAATGCCATCAATGCAGGCATTTCAGTTTCGGCAATTTCGAGCTCTTTACGCCCCCAGTCTGCGAGGGTGATATCGGCAACTTTATAATCCGTAACTTTTTGGTCCAGTGTGGCTGCAGTACTCATATACTTCCAATTCCTTTCTGTGATTCAAAATCTTTGGGGCTCACTAATCAAGAGAGAAGATCACAACCCCTATCATGATCTTTAGAGATGATTTTGCCGGTCTATATTCCAGCCTCTCGCCGCAGCAAGGTAGCTTTGTCGGTTTTCTCCCAGGTAAACCCTGGCTCGTTGCGACCGAAATGCCCATAGGCGGCTGTGGGCTTGTAAATCGGACGACGTAATTTCAAATGATCAATGATCCCACGGGGATTAAGCGGGAAATGTTTGCGGACGAGTTTTTCGATGCGCTCAACCCCAGTCTTTTCGGTTCCCTTTGTATCGACCAACACGGAAACTGGGTCAGGGACGCCGATAGCATAGGCGAGTTGCACTTCACACTTATCGGCCAGTTTGGCGGCGATGATGTTCTTGGCGATATACCGCGCCATATAGGAGGCTGATCGATCGACTTTACTCGGATCTTTTCCAGAAAAAGCTCCTCCCCCATGGCTGCCGACACCTCCGTAAGTGTCGACGATGATCTTGCGGCCCGTCAGTCCCGTATCACCCATCGGACCGCCGGTCACAAAACGTCCAGTCGGGTTGATGTGAAAGGTTACGGCCCTGGGGTTAAAGAGCTTTTTTGGCATGACCGGGGCAATCACTTTCTCCCGAATATCCTTCTCAATCTTTTTGGATGTGACAGAGTCGCTGTGCTGGGTCGATACCACGATTGTATCGATTCTAACGGGCTTCCCGTTTTTGTATTCAACAGTGACCTGGGCTTTCCCGTCAGGCCTCACCCAAGGAAGAATATTTTTCTTCCGGACTTCAGCCAGTCGACGCGTAAGGCGATGGGCCAATACGATAGGCATGGGCATGAGTTCAGACGTCTCATTGGTGGCGTACCCGAACATCAACCCTTGGTCTCCGGCTCCTCCCGTATCCACTCCCATCGCGATATCCCCGGATTGGGCGTCGATGGCTGTCAGGACAGAGCATGTTCGATGATCAAACCCCCAGGTGGCATCAGAGTACCCGACACCTTTAATGGTTTCTCGTATGATATCTGGAATCTCCACATAGGCCTTGGTTGAAATTTCTCCAGCGACGAAAGCCAATCCGGTGGTCAGAATCGTTTCACAGGCGACTCGACAATTTTTATCCTTTTTAATAATCGCGTCCAAGATGCCATCAGAAATTTGATCGGCAATCTTATCGGGATGTCCTTCTGTGACAGACTCAGAAGTAAATAGATAGTTAGATCGTCTCATGTGCTTAGGTTTCCTCTGGGTTTCAGGGACGTGGCGATATTAGATTGTACGAATATCCTCATTAAGGGTCCCTTTGAAATGGATAAGCGGTGGGCAAAGTCACTACTATAATAAAACCATACCTTGATATGTCAACAAAATAAGGAATGGCTCGTCTTACAACTATCGGAATTTTAAAGAAAAAAATGAGTCTTTTAGACGGAACAGTCAAATTCTGTAGGCCATTCAAACTGAAGAAGGATTTAAACCGTCCGTTGATTGATAGGAGCAACTTTAAGAAGTTCGATGGAGAGCAAGATAGAAAAACAAATAACGAGAGGTCATATCTCAGAATATCGATTCAGCCTACATAGCAGAATGCCGGAATAAGGCTCATGAGCAAGAATGCTGCACGAATTATTAGGTGAAAAATCTTAATTCGAAATTCACTAAATTTTCTGGGAAAACCAACCTAAGAGCGTGATCCTAAAGAGCTTATGTCGTGTGTGTTCGGCTTGCATTAGCGAAATATCGAGTGGTAAGATCAGCCGCCAGTCCTATAAAAATCTCCTGAATCATGTATTCAGGATCACTCTCATGTCTTATCGAGAGTAAGAATAGTAGTGTGTGTAAATCAGTTGATTCCTAGTGGCGGTGCCCAAGGAGGTAAGTTTCTAGATGTATAAAACCATATATATTCCTGTTGATAATTCTGACCATTCGAATAAGGCAGTCGATTTAGGCGTCAAGCTGGCTAAAACGTTTGGCTCTAAAATTGTCGGGAGTCATGTGTATGCGGCGAAAATGCATGATAAACGTTTTAAGCAGATGGAGGCTGGCCTTCCTGAAGAATATCATGATGAAAAAGAACTTGACCGTCAGCGACAAATCCATGATTCGTTGATCACTCGTGGTCTCCAGATTATCACGGATTCCTACTTGGACTATGTTGATCAACAATGTGGTGAGGCCAATATACCTCTAGAACGCCGCTCTCTGGAAGGTCGCAACTGGAAGGTTTTGGCTGAAGACATAGGGACGAATGGTTATGATTTGACCATTATGGGAGCTTTGGGAGTTGGCGCTGTTAAAGATTCTGTCGTTGGCAGCAATACCGAACGTGTTGTTCGTCGTGTCCGTAACTCCGACATGTTGATTATTAAAGACCTGAAAGAATCAGAGAACGGAAAAATTGTCGTGGCCGTTGATGGTAGTCACTATTCTTTCGGAGGACTCAAGACCGCTTTAGCATTGGGCAAGGCCTTAAACAAGCCGGTCGAAGCTATCTCGGCCTTTGATCCGTACTTTCATTATGCTGCTTTCCACAGCATATCGGGTGTGTTGAACGAAGAAGCGGGAAAAGTCTTCAGGTTCAAGGAGCAAGAAAAACTCCATGAAGAAGTCATTGATAGTGGCTTGGCAAAGATTTATCAGTCTCATCTTGATGTTTCACGCGATGTGGCGCAAGAAGAAGGGGCGGATATTAAGACGACGTTACTCGATGGAAAAGCCTTTGAAAAGGTCATTCAGTATGTTCGGAAAGAACAGCCGTGGTTGCTCATCGTGGGGCGCATCGGTGTCCACAGTGACGATGATATGGACATCGGGAGCAATGCCGAAAACCTGCTTCGATCGGCTCCGTGCAATATTTTGATTTCCAATAAAAAATTCGTGCCTCCGATCGACACCCAGGCAGAATATACGATTGCGTGGACAGAAGAGGCTCTCAAACGGATGGAGAAAATTCCTGTTTTTGCCAGGGGCGTAGCGAAAACCGCTATTCACCGGTATGCCATCGAGAAAGGCCATACCATCATCAGCGATTCGGTTATTGATGCTGCGGTCGGTGATATTCTTCCTAAGGGCGCGATGGATGCGATGAGAGCTCTCGGTGGGAATCTTGACGCTGCGGGAATTGATCGAGACAAAATGCAAGCGGATGATTCCGTTGCCAACGACCTGATGGGATCAACTCTCAGCGGGATGATGACTCAAATCGTCGAGGAAAAACCCGTTGATAACGGTTCAAGCAAAGCGGCCAGCAATCCTAACCAGAATTACCTCGATCGGATGTCTCGAACCTACTATGTGTGCAATGGGTGTGGATACATCGGAAAGGGTGATCCGGCTCCGGTCAAATGTCCTGTCTGTGCTGCGGATGGGGCCCAATTTAAAGAGGTTGACAAAGCGATTTTTGACGCAGCGGCCAAGGCTGAAGGGGAGCTTGAAACTCATCTGGCCTATGATGATGTCCCGATGCAGTGGACAAAGGACGCGAAAGAAGCCATTCGCGCTGTTCCCGCGGGATTTCAGCGACGACGGGCTAAAGCGAGGATTGAAAAATCTGCGAGAAAGCTGGGTATGACCACGATTACCTTGGAATATGCGGCTCCCACGATTCAAGAAGCTGCGGCAGAAGACTATACGCCAATTTTTGCTAATAAAACACCAAACAGTGGGGAATCGACCATGACACAAGAAAGTGGGACGAACGATCAACCATCGGATTCCTCCCCGTATACGTGGGAGCCGGCTGCCACTGAACGTTTGGAGCGTGCGCCTGCCGGCTTTATGCGAGACTGTACTCGCGCCCTCATTATCAAACACGCCGAAAAGCTCGGCACGACGGTCATTACTATTGATGTGGCCAATGAGGGAATCGAGCAGGCCAAACAGACGATGGAAGAAGCGATGAAAACCGGCAACGTGAAAGACATCATCGCGAATTTGACTGGTTCAGGAGAACAGTCTCAGGCTCCATCGGGAGCTGGGCAACATGGGTAAGTCCCTTCCCATCGTTCAATTTCCCGGTCCCTCCTCTGCAGAATCGGCGTTCCCGGCGAATGTGACCCGTTTCGATTCTCTACCCTCCGGCCAGGACAATCCCTATGATGGCCGTACGGTTGACGATTTCAAGCCCTATCTGATCGCGCTGAACCTTACGAAGCGCTGCAACTTGAAATGTGACCACTGTTATTTGGATGCGACGACAAAACTGGGGGGCGGCCATGATGAACTGACGACCCAGGAATGTTATCAACTGATAGACCAAATCGCGGAAGTAAATCGTGGCTGTCTTCTTGTCATTACCGGGGGAGAGCCGTTGGTTCGCCCGGATATCCTGGATATTGCCCGACATGCCGTTTCTTGTGGATTTATGGTGGTATTCGGAACGAATGGCATGCTAATCGACGATGACATGGCCAAGACGTTGGTCGAAATCGGAGTCATGGGAGTCGGCATTAGTATCGATTCACTCGACCCCGAAAAGCACAACCGGTTTCGTGGATTACCAAAGGCCTGGGAGGGGGCAGTCGCTGGGATTGAAGCCTGTAAGAGAAATGGCCTGCAATTTCAGATTCACTTTAGTGCGCAACCCATCAATTACCAGGAGTTACCAGAGGTCATCGATTGGGCGCACAATCTCGGTGCGAAGGTGCTAAACGTATTCTTTATGGTTTGCACCGGACGGGGAGAAGAATTGTCCGATATCACTCCTACTCAGTATGAGGAAGTTCTTGGGTATCTAGTTGACTGTCAAGATAAATACAAGGATATGCTGGTCCGTGCCCGCTGCGCCCCGCATTTTAAACGGTTGGCTTTTGAAAAGGACCCTAATTCCCCCATCACCAAAGCTCAAGGGTACATGGGTGGTGGATGTCTGGCCGGTACCAATTACGCGCGAGTCACGCCAAACGGTGATTTGACTCCCTGTCCGTACATGCCGCTCTCAGCAGGGAATGTCCGCGACAAGAGTTTTGTCGATCTCTGGGAACGTTCCGATATTTTTGACTCTTTTCGCTATCCGCACCTCAAGGGAAAGTGTGGAGACTGTGAATACAGCGAAATTTGCGGAGGATGCCGAGCCCGGCCTTATGTAGACCATGGCGATTGGCTGGATGAGGACCAATGGTGCTTGTATACGCCAAAGGGTGGAGACAAAGTAGAAGTCGCCTTCAATGTTCCCGAGACGACCTCGGTTGTCTGGGATGAAGCCGCTCAAACTCGATTGGATCGTATCCCCTATTTTCTTCGGGCCATGGTAAAAAAAGGTGTTGAACGACATGCCATCGAACGCGGTCTTTCCGTCGTCACGACAGAGTTAATGGAAGAGCTTCGCAAGAAACGGTTTGGGAACGAAACTCCCGTGTTTAAGTTTTGATGTAAATCGCCAAGACTCCTACATTCGACGCTCCTCAACAAACATGCGACTGATGCCTTGTGTTGTCTCATCGCGTACACTATGGCTATGGTGGATTTCCTGAAAACACGTAATTTTCGATAATTTCACAGGATTCTCCTTCTCATGGAAGATCTGCAAATCGTATTGACTGATCTTAATCAAGTTGTCCCTATCATGATTCATTGGCTGCACCTGGTTTCAGCCGTTATCTGGATTGGGGGGTTGGCGTTTTTGGTCATGGCTGTGACGCCTGGGTTACGAACGGCTGTTCCCAAGGAATATATACGCCCCATCACGGATACGTTCTATCACCAATACAAGCGAGTAGTGGGGGTTATTCTCGTCGTTGCCTTATTCACGGGCGGGATCAATCTTCACTATGTCAGCAAAGCCATGGAGCTATTGACCGGTGAGGGCATCTCACATAACGCAAAATATCTGACGGTTTTCTTTATCAAGCTCAGCTTAGTGCTCGGGGTTCTCACGATCTTTCTGTATACGGTTATCTTTAAGAATGATCAAACCGAAGAAGCGACGGACGAACAAGATTATGAGGTTGTTCCATTTCAACGCGGAACCCTGTGGATGGGACTCTTTATCATTCTTTGTGCGGCTGCGATGAAAAATTTGCACGGCTAGACCGTTTCTCTGCCCATGCTCTTCCTTACTCCTCACTCCTCTTCGCTAAATTTTTGCTTCCAGGTCACGTATTAGGATCTACACCGACCCGTTCGGTTTATGCGCGTTTGATTGTTCCCTTGAAAGCTCCTGTGATAGGGTCCCATAAATCTCATCCCATATTGTGTGCGTAAGCACCGCATGGGAAAAGCCCAACAAAGGATAATTTTAGCAATGGCGAGAAAACGTTCAGAAAAGAGACTCGATACGCCTCTTTTTACGCCTGAACCAGAGACGAACCCAGAGGCGAACGTTGGCGAGGCCATTCCAAGAATCGTGATTATCGGCAGACCCAATGTGGGCAAATCAACGCTATTCAATCGCATCGTGGGACTGCGAAAAGCTATCGTTGATGATCATCCTGGGGTTACACGGGACCGGCATGAGGCTCGAGGCACCTACCAGGGACGGGTGTTCCAGCTTATCGATACAGGTGGTCTGGACCCATCCGCCACTGAAGGAATGATCGTTCACATCAAACGGCAATCGGAGCTCGCCATAGCCGAAGCGGATCTTCTGATCGTGGCGATGGACGGGAGAAGTGGGCTAACTCCTCTCGACCAAGAAATTGTCTCGCTTGTTCGAGGTATACAGAAACCCGTGTTTTGGGTGGTGAATAAGGTCGATACCCCGAAGTCCGAGCCGTTACTCGCTGACTTTTACCGACTGGGTCTGACGGAAATCTTTCCGCTATCGGCCGAGCACGGGTTGGGAGTGGATGAGTTACTCGAAGCGCTTTTGCCTTATTGCCCTCGTGCCCGGGAAGACGATGATCCCTCTTTGGTCCCGAGAGTGGCTGTTGTAGGCCGGCCAAACGTCGGGAAGTCAACATTCGTCAATCTCATCCTAGGAGAAGATCGAGTGGTCGTCAGCCATCAGCCTGGCACGACGAGAGATCCCGTTGATAGCGAAGTGACCTATCAGGGATCATCCTACGTCCTTACGGATACCGCCGGTATCAGACGACGCGGGCGGATAGAGCGTGGCGTCGAAGGGTATAGTGTCATTCGGGCCATTCGCGCTCTTGGTCGGTCGGATGTCGCGATCCTGTTACTTGACGGGTCTGAAGGCGTGACCGAACAAGACACGAAGATTGCGGGATTGATTCAACGGCAAGGCCGTGGATGCGTGTTAATGGTGAATAAGTGGGACTTGCGTGAACATGATCATGAAGCGCGGGCGAACTACGAACAGGAACTACGCCGGCGTTTCCCGTTTTTTGGGTTTGTGCCAGTGGTTTTTGCTTCGGCGTTAAACCCGAAGACGGTTTCCCGGGTCTTCCCTGAAGTGGGCCGGGTGATGTCGGAGTTCGTCAAACGAATACCAACGGGAAAGCTCAATCAATTCCTGCAGCAAGCCCTCGAGAAAAATCCTTTACCGCTTCGAGCGGGGAATCCTGTCAAATCTGTCTATATCACCCAGGTCGCGACGAAGCCCCCGACGTTTGCGCTCTTTGTTCGACATTCCGGAGATGTGAATAATTCATATCAACGGTACCTGGAGAATGCCTTACGGGAAAGCTTTGGTTTTATCGGAACGCCGATCAAAGTTCTCGTCCGTAATAAGAGTCCAACTACAGGGAGAAAAAGTCTGCGCAAGGTATCGAAAACGGCGAAGAGCAAGAAGAGCAGGAAGTGAAAGGGAAAACGATCTCAACGGAAAAGCATCGAGATTGTCATTGATGGCTCGCGGTCTTCATGCTACCGGGCCGATCGCTTGGGCTTTTTCTTCATCGCCGCTTGGCGGCCCATGCGGGCCAGTTCGCGAAAGTACTGAACGAATGTTCGAATGCCACCAGAAGCCTGCCCCCAATCAAAATACTCATTGGGGGCATGGTATCCATGTTCCGGCAGGCTCAATCCCATGAACAGAATCGGAACATTCCACGCACGGTCCAGGTGGTCAATCGCTCCGATCGACCCGCCTTCCCTTACCATGACAGGAGTTTTTCCGAACCCCACCTGAACGGAACGACGAAGCGCATCGGCGTAAGGCCCAGTCGAAGGGCCGCGAAACGGCTCCAGCTTTCCGTCACTGTAGACTCGAACATTGGGGTTGAGACCCTTCACATAGCGTCTGAGCAGAGTCAGGACTTTATCGGGCCGTTGATTCGGAACCAACCGCATGCTGACCTTAAGCTCTCCGGAAGCCGGGACCACGGTTTTGACGCCAGGGCCGATATAGCCTCCTGATAACCCATGAATTTCAAACGTTGGAGCGGCCCAGATGCGATTGAGCAATTCGGTTCGATCGTCGGTGCGTAGAGATCGCAATCGATAGGCTTGTTTGAATCGGGTCACTTGAAATCCCGAAGCCACGAATTCCTTGCTTTCTTCCGGTGTCGGTTCGACGACCTTATCGTAAAACCCTGGGATTTTGACATGGCCTGATTTTGCGTCAACGCAAGCGTGCGCGATGTCACATAGTTCAGCTAGTGGATTTCGCGCTCCGCCTCCCGTTAGCCCCGAATGGACATCAGTACTGCCGGTTTGCAACACGAGTCGTGCTGAAAGAAGTCCCCGCAGCCCATAGGGAATGGCTGGACGTTGCTTGGAAACCCAGATGGTATCGGAGACAAGAACGGAGTCAGAACGGGGAACGAGCTCCTGTTGACGAAGCACTTCGCCGAAATGGGGACTGCCAATTTCTTCTTCCAATTCCCAGAGAAAACGAATGTTGAGGTGAAGTTTCTCTTCAATGGCATACCGGGCGGCAAAGAGGGCCGTCAATGCGGGGCCTTTGTCGTCGGTCGTTCCCCGGCCGTGATATCGATCCGATTCCTTGTGGAAAGCGAATGGGGGATGTCGCCACTCTGGCTCGTCGGCCGGTTGAACATCGAGATGATTGTATATCGTGACCGTCGGATAGTGATTGCCGACAAACCATCCACCGGAAACTGCAGGATACCCAGAGGTTTTCACGAGGCGGGCTTCGGCCCCGAAGCTTTTCAGTATGTTTGAAGCAGTCGTTCCCATATGTCGCATGTCGGATTGGTGTGCAGGATCCGAGCTGACGGAAGGAATTTCGACCATTTGAGCGAGAAGGTCTTCATAGGATGGGCGGGAATGCTTGATGTACGATTCAAGATGGGGATCGTGCTTTTGCATCTGGCGGGCCTCCGGTCAGTGGGGTGGCCAGAATTATAACATGCCCTGTCATAATTACGAATGTGGCGTTTCTCTATGAAGAAAAAAGCTTTGCGTGGCCGAGAAAGGGAGAACAGGTGTGATCAAAAGTAGAACGGGATTGGTGAAAACGAGAGCAGAAAAATAGCGAGAGCGAGCCAGGCGATTTTTATACGCGTCTGCCCTAAGCTGACGTTAGGATCGATGACAGGAGGATGAGAAAGGCCGACGAAGCCGGCCAGGCAGGCCCACAAGATCCATCCCCGCCAGCCAATCACCCCGAGAACGAGTAATGTCGGAATTGCGATAAGTGCAAGTGTTCGTTGTCGTCTCCCGAATACGGCAAAGGCCACGTGCCCTCCGTCCAATTGACCGATGGGGATCAGGTTCAACGCTGTCACAAAAAACCCGAACCACGCCGCAAACGCGATCGGGTGCAGGACAATGTCATGGGTTTCCGGAATGGGTCCAAAGATCATCCAGGCAATAAACTGCAGCAACAGAGGTTCTCCGAGTTGGAGGCCGAACGTTTGGTAACGCGGGACGATTTCTGAAAGCGACAGGCCGACAATCAGGGCAAAGACTGCGGCGATAAATCCAGTAATGGGTCCGGCGACTCCGATATCAAACAACGCGCGTTTCTTCATGATCGGCGATCGCATACGTATGACCGCTCCAAAGGTTCCGATGAAGTGCGGGGGACCGGGAATAAACAACGGGAATGAAGCGGGCACGCGATGAATACGAGAGAGCACATAGTGGCCCAATTCGTGAGTCACAAGGATACCGAGTAGTGTTCCGGCGAATGGAATCCCACGTAGTAACGTGTCCGGGTATTTCATAAGAAAGTCCCAGGCACCACTCACCGGTTTCGTATTCAGATGAAGTGCTCCAGCCCACAATGTGGTAAAAACAGTAAAGACAAATAGCATGAGAGGAAGACCCCAATGCGAAAAGGAATTTGTCGGAGCCATGGCCGTTGGCTGATAAGCCATGACTTCTTCCTGTTCTGCCGGGATAGGTGTGTGGGCTGACGGATTGGTCTGAGGTGTGTGTACTTCTGTTTCTCGTTGATCGGTGTTTGTGTCTGGAGACGATAGCAACGAATGGGAAGTCTTATCTTCAAAAGGGTCAGAATCTTGTGGGCTCCGCTCCACTGTGTTTCATTTTCTCCTTGATACTCAAATGCTCTGAAGTCCTGATCAGCCTCGCTTTAGGCGAACGGATTGGAATCCCGTTCCTCTTGCACCGTTGTTGGCGGCCCATGGCCTGGCAATAACACCGTCTCTCCCGAAAGGGTTAATACTATTTGCCGAACTGAATGCAAATGGGTCTGGTAGAGGGAAAAGGGGTTGGATCGACCGACCGACCCGGCAAAAAGCGTATCTCCGACGAAACACAGGGAATGCCCGTTTTTCCAGAGTCGATAGCAATATCCTCCCGGAGTATGTCCCGGCGTCGAAAGGCATTCCAGGGTTAAAGAGCCAAACGAAATAGTGTGCTTGTCGTCAAGGAATTGAAGAACATGCTTGGGCGGCCTCCAGTCCAGTAGCGCGAGGTCTTCCTTTCCGATGTATACCGGTACTTTCCACTTGGACAACAGTGCATCGAGACCTCCAGCATGATCGGCATGTCCGTGGGTCAGACAGATCCCCCGTAGGTTGAGTGCGCGCATTGCCAATGTCTCCAACATCTGCGTGGCATTGTATCCCGTGTCAATCATGATTGAGTCGTTGGTGATAGGATCGGTCAGGATATATCCTTTCACCTCGTAACCTCCAATGTTTCCAAGGATAGTCGTGAGCAGTCCGCCCTGCATGACCCAGTCAGGCATGTCGTTCGGTAACCATCCTTTCTGCGCAATACGTTGCAACGGCTCGCTTCGAAGGTTCAAGGTTTGGGAAAGAAGCGCTACTTCTTCTTGAGTCGGAAGGCGAGTTGCTTTTTCCAGGTGGTCTAGGTCACTTCGGGATATGTGACATTGAGAGGCGACGAAAGAAGGGGACAGATGTTGGCCATGTCGGGATTTTTTTATGATATCGCAAAAATCATCCTCTAGAGTCATGACACAGGCTGCGCTTTCCTGCTGAAGATGACGGCTCCCATTTATGCTAATCGATTGCGCCATGCTTCAACCATAGCAGGATCGACATCGACTAGGATAATCCTAACTAACGTTTCTGGGGAGAATGACTGAATCTCGTTCAGCATCTGACTGGCGGCATCAGAGAATAAAACATGACCAACTCCAGTGCCCATCCCCGGGAATGCCAGCGAAGCAAATCCCCACTGATCCGCGAGGCTGAGGGCGGCTCGAGTTGCATATCCTACGTTTTCTTTCGGGATTCGCATGGCGGGCTCCGCCATGGTCGGAGCGTGAATGATTCCCTGAAAAGCCGTCTGGCCTCCGGAAGTGAGCACTGCCGTCCCGACCGGGATTGGGGATTGCTCTCTGGCTTCTTCTTCGACAATCTGTCCGGCGGCTCGACGAATCACGCCAGCGACTCCCCCACCCATCAAGCCATGACTATTAGCCGCATTCACGATGACTTGAGCCGTGACGTCGAGAATGCTGCCTTGAATGATCTCAATATGCAGATTCATGGAACAGATCGGAATAGCGAGTGAGCTATTACGTCATTCAAGCAAAATAAGAGTCGTATGTTAGCATGGTCAGGGCGCAATACCGAAATGAAAGCGTCTAAGAGGGTACGCATATGATGTCAAAGAGTGTCGTGTCCTGATTGCCGTTTGCATTCCGGAATGATGAGCGCTCTATTGAGCTATTCAAAAAACTGAGCCATCCTTATTTTCTTGACATGTTAGAGGAAGTACGGTAGGTGTATGGGGCTAAGCCAGGAAGATTTCATCATGTACAACCGTTAGCAATGAGGAGGTTTTATGAAAAGAGGACTCGCTCTTTTAGCTGTTGCTTTGTATGCGCTCACATTGACCGGATGTGGTATTGGTTCGCTTAATCAGCCAAGTGCTTCATTTGCCATGGCTGGTATCTATTCAGATGTAAAAGGTGGAACTCAGGTTTTAGACAATGGAGTTGCCCCATCAAAAACAGGAAAATCGTGTAGCCACCAGATCCTCGGAATTATTGCGCATGGCGATAATACGGTAGAATCAGCTATGGCTGACGGAGGCATCAGCAAGCTTGTGTATATCAACTATGAACTCAAGCACGTTGTCTGGGGAGTTTATACTCAACTGTGTACCGTCGCCAGAGGGAATTAAGTTTCGAGTTTTTATGTATCTCATAAGAGCCTTTCTTTGGAAGGCTAGAAAGGGCCTCACCGATCCAATATCGGTGGGGCCTTTTTTGTTAAGTTAGTCGAGGATGTTTTGGGGGGAAACCTACCAGGGTGTTCCCCTGGAAGGCTAAGATGTTTTACAGTCTCTTCCTTCTTACATGTTTGTAAAAAAAATACTTTTGTTTGTGCTTGGAATCTTGGTCGTTTGTTCTCCAGCAGAACTGATGGCGCTCGATGAGGTTGATATGTATTTGGGGGTCTATGCTTTGGTCAGTATTCCTAAAGAATCAGGGCATGATATACGGATAGATGGAACGCGAGGACTGAACTCATCTCTCGGCAATGGACTTGGAGGAGGATTGAAAATCGGAGTGTTCCCTGATTTTACGAGAAGAATGCTCGGAATCGAACTGGAGTATAGTGGAAACAATGGCGATATCCGTTTCCAATCGCCAGGAAACATGAGCCGGTCGAAGGCCGATCTGATCGTCCTTCATTCTATGGTAAACCTTGTTCTCCGCTATCCCGGCGAGAAGGTACGGCCCTATGTTGGGATAGGAGGAGGGTCGTCGAGCGGCATACTGGTGAACGCCAAAATCCAGGATAGAAACGATAAAAGCTTTGAAGGCGCCATCACAATGGGGTATCAATTTTTGGCAGGGCTTCACGTCGATGTCAGCGAGAAAATATTTTTCTTTGGAGAATATAAATTCGTGCATGCTGACTATCATTGGAAGCAACTTTCAGTCGATTTTCGTTCTCAATATGTAATCGGAGGAATTGGGATTCAGTTTTAAGCGTTCCCCATTCGTGCTTCCGATCCCTATCAAGGTTTACTCCAAAGAGAACGGGTTTGTCCTGTGAGAACCGATGGGGCGGGGGTATCCATATTAGAAGAATGCCTGGAGTGATAACATGACTTCATTGTCGTGATCTCGGTGGTTATATTCGGCGCGTACTGCCCAATTCTGACGAAGCGTATAACGCTGCCCAACTGACACTCTGAAATCATCAGATTGGTCCCCCAGCGGATAATAAAAATATCCGGTAGAAAGCAATGTTTTCCAATCGTCAGTTAAATGAACCACAACGCCAGCGGTTGTGCCGGGGCCGATGCGATAATCATCGTCGAATGCCTTGCTGACGTTCGCGTCAATATCGGCGAATATAAAATAGACCTCTCGATTGAGCAGTTGGGTCTCGGCCGCAGCCCCGATTCCCCCGCTCAAATTCCCATTGCTACAAAGCTTGCATTCTTTAAAGCGGATCGTTTCCATCCCGATATTCAATTTCCAGGAAGGGGAATGAAAGAATGCATCGATGGGGGAGAGTGAAACAACATTGGCAAAGGTAAATTGTTCCAGTCGAAATTGGTTGCGTTTTTCGTAGTGACGAAATGAAGCCGCCAGTAGTTCGATTTGCGCATCCCGGGTGTATCCTGCGTCTGGATCAAGCAGGTCATGATATCCTGCCCGTAGAGTAAATTCTTCAAAAAATTCGTCTTCTCTCCACCCCATTCCAATGCCTGCTCTTGAGGTACCGTGTCCTGTTTCGGGAGCAGTCGTGAATGGTTGTACGATGAAGGGTGGTGAAGGGATCCTCACGGTACTTCTCTCTGACAATATGGACTGATTGAGGAGCCTGTAATGTTGCTGGTCTTCATTGCGCCCCAGACTTTTGAATTGCAAGTAGTCTGACGCAAGATCCATGAGAAAAACTTGTTGTTTCTGCGGCAGCGCGTGAAATTCCGGTTCGTGAACTCGCGTTGGGTCTTCAGTGATTCGTTCGAGCCAGGTTCGTTCGCCGTCGGTTAACGTTTCTCGTTTACGCTGTATTTGCGTGCTTTTCGCGGGACGATAGGTGATGTCTTCGATCAAGCCTTCGTATTTGGTGAGGGCTCTGATGGTATCCGCTGGAACGGTCCAGAAAACATATTGGTCCAGGAGGTGCAAAGAGGGATCGGCTATTTCGAGTAAAGACAGGATGTGATAAGCGCAATTTTCCTTGAAAAAATAATAGTCGAAATACGCGTTGCCGAGTTCCCAGGCATGCATCAGTAAAGCGTGGATTTGGTCATCAGTGAACGACAACGTATATTCCCAGATATCCCGATTTTCAATGTCTCCGTATTCTTTCACTTTCATGTAATACGGGAAGGTCGAAAAAAACCCTTTATAACCTCCAAAAATCCCTTTCCAGGCATATTCGACCCCTGCATCTGGTGGGACCTCAGCCGAATAGTTTATCGTGTAGGCCAGAATGCGCGTATGTTCGGTCTGGCCTTTTTGATCAATTCTCAAAAATGTGTGCCCAAACATCGAAGCTGGATTGTTCATGAATGCTGACGGAAAAATAAGCGATATTTTTTCCGGGTTCAGTTCAGTGAGCCAAGATGTAAAACGTGGGCATTCGAGAGGCGGAAGCCTTTCGTCGTTAAACTCTAATATTTTCTTCAACCAAGAATAGCGGGCAATAAACGCACATTGTGCGGGTTGTTGCGATCTCCCTACCGCCTCAGGCGAAAAGAACTGATGGAGCGTCGCCAATAACTCCGCCTTGGGGTCGGTTTTGCCCTCTTGGGACATGAAAAAGTCAGGGTCATCGACTTCACTGGTAAAACCGCCAAATACGTTCGGTCGATAGTGTAAGAGGAGATGCCAGTAGCGTTGGTCATACAAGCGAGTGTCGATGGCGCGTTGTTGGAGTTCTTGAAGGTATGAGGACTTGCTTGTTGCCAGGGAGTCGCTCGGATGGAACACCAAGAAAGTCAGGAAGATGACAGAGAGGAGAAAAAAGGGCCCAAGCATAGAAACCCGGGCCCTGAAAGGATTATGGAGTTGAGACCTTTGCCAGAACCGGATGGGCAACCATCGAATCATGTAAGGCTTTTACCACGGCTTTCGGGCTTGTTTCACCACCTTTGATCAATGTCGAATATTTCTCCTGAGTCAGGGAAAAGAACTCGGCATGATGTTCTTCAGGGATTCCCATTAGTGTGGCCATCGACGCTAAGTGCTCGCCCTTGCCCTGCGCCATTTCTTGTGACAGATTCTCGAAGTTGACAGCCGCGAAGACGTTAACTTTTTCTTTCATGACGATGGTGCCGTCGTTCGTACAGCCCGAGGTCCCCGTACTTATTCCGAAAGTTTGACTTCCAAAGGTACCATTCGTGGTAGCCATGAGTACTTGAATGCCTATGGCATTCTGGTTGGCGCTGCTACCTGACCAAGCTAAGTGTCCTAACCCACATCCGGGACCACTGTTAGGTGGGTTCCCGAACGCGAGCCCCGTGATTCCAAGCGATAGCACACATGTCAAGCACATCATCGATAACTTTTTACTCATACGCGCCCTCCTCCGTTAATGGTTATCATGAATTCAGCCCTTCATGGGCCTGGGATGATCCTGATTATAGCAGAAGTTTTCCCTATGAAAAGACAAAAAACGAGAAAGAGCAAATGGTGCTGTGTCATTGAATCGGTCGATGTTTCCTGAACCGGTTTAACTAATGGGGCGCACGGCACCTTCGATCTGACGGCATTTTCTTTGGAGCTCTTGCAAGGTGCGATGTCCGGCGTCATAGGTGGGATGGATTTGGGTCAAGGCGGTTAAAGTGGAAACGGCCCGGTCGAGTTTCCCAAGATGGATAAAGACTCGTGTGAGCTGCAGCCAGCCTTCCAAACTGGAAGGGTTGTGGTTGAGTAACTGTTCATACGTTTGGATGGCTTCCTCGGTATCACCCGTATCGAGGCATCTTTCCGCGAAAGACAGGTACATATGCGTGTCAAGAAAGGACGCATGTTCTCGACATTCCGATTGAATCCAACTCACGTTGATGTCGGGACGAATGGTTGAGGTTTTTTGAGCCAGGAAGAATCCATGAAAGTTATTCTGTCGTGCCATGCTAGGTAAAGACGATCGATCCCGCTCAGTCGCTTCAATCAACTCAAATCCATTTTTTTTGAGTTTTTGCTCGAGTTCCTCATATTCATAAGAGCGGACCGCGATCGTATCTTCAAGCGGCGCGTCTTGATGTCGGCCGATCGGTAGTTGAAAGACCAGAAAGCCTCTTGGCGTAAGCACGCGATTAATTTCTTCTACATACCGATCAAACACAGGTCGGGGCATGTGTTGGAATGCGACGTATGAATAGACGAGATGAAAATTTCTTGATGGAAAAAGGCTCAGATCAACGCCGGACGTCTCAAACGTTGAAACATTCTTGATGTCTGTAAGCCATGTCTTGCTTTTCGCGATCATTTCCGCTGAAACATCTACTCCAGTGAGATGTCGAAAGTGAGGCGATAAGGGTTTTAATACCCTTCCGATCCCGCATCCAATGTCCAACACCCTCCACGTTGTGCTCGTGTATGAACCGAGCGTTGCCAAGATTGCTTCAGCAGTCCTGAGTCCCGACTGCGCGAAGACCTCTTCGTTCTGAAAGTCCTCGGTGGCGATCCAAAAGCGAGTATGATGTTTGGCGCGGCGATCCCAATCCTGTTTCATCTTTGCGACGATGTTCATAGATCATTCCTGGAATGGTTCAAAGTGGTGAAAAAACAATTTACGTGAATGAGGCGAGACAAAACAGATAGCTTTTGGGGGGGCGAAGTTGAAATTGGAAAAACTATCACGAATCTAAATACGTTCCAGTAGGTGGAAATCAATTCACTCTTCGCGATCCTACAGCTCAAACGTCAGGGAGCTTTTTTAACGGCTATAGTTTTATTTTGATAAGCAAAACGTTTGCCAGAAGGCTGTAGAAATATTCCCAAAGAATCGGCTTGTCTCCCAAGCTCCGGAACGAATGGGGGTTCTGACGATGACATTTTCTACAAAAAGAATCGGTACGTTTTTCGTCAAGTGATGCCCTATGGTGGGCAAGCTATTCCTAGTCCGTTCAGATGACAATTTTGGTATGGACCGAGAACATCGAGAATTGTAACTAGGTAAATCATGACAATGAATTAACAGTAGAATGGTAAGGGAAATGGCGACGTCAGTGGTTAAGTTGAGCGAGCTGAAAAGAGTCAGTCGACTGACAGAAAGATCAGTGCGAAAATTCACTCAGGCAGGGAACGTGGAATAAATTGAGACTGTCTATTGAAAGAAGGCTAATGGAAAGTATTTAGACGAACAGATCGATCCGGAGTCTTGTCAAATTAGCAGGGTCGTGTGTTTGTTGATCTTGCTCTTTTTCTTCCTTTTCTTCACGCAACTCTCGTCGTGCTTGTGCCTCAAGTGCAGAAGCCGAGGCTGCCACTGAACGGTCTTGTGGCGATGGGTCGGCAGGCGCTAATGCGGCGGATCGGATTTGCTGAGCTTTCCGAATCGTCGCTTGCGGATTCCCCTCGATTGGCGAGGTATCGATATTCACTTCACCTCCTACCGCGTATAACCTTCCATCGGATCCTCGTTGAAAGGTGAAGTTAGGACCACCTTTAGCATGTCCTCCCGCGGCTGCAGCATGGGCCTGTTCATGGGTGCGAACTTCCCTGTCTCGGGCTCGAAGTTTGTCGAGCTCGGCCGTTTCCTCCTCAGATGAGGAAGAAGAGGTCGATCTATGGTCAGCCGTGGTTCGGCTGAAGCGAGTCTCAGCAAGCTGAGGAATTGAATCAATGGTTAGGGCAATGGGCGAAATATCCATGGCGTAAGAATCCCTTACTGCGTATCTCATCGGATTTTTGTCTGAAAAACTCAATGCTTCTGGCGGGGTGCATCAGAAATGGTGGAGATTTTCGTTCTGTTCCGTCACATTCCTTGACGGCTTGTTCAGTCTATTGATACGGCTATTTTGCGATGGTTAGAGCTGGCGGGCATTTGTGGTGCGTTGATATACTCTCGTCTTGTAATCCTTATGCAAATCGCGACTAATACCTCCCAATCTAAAAAGCTCTGGTACCTGAAAAATATCAACGTATTTTCTGGGTTATCTTGGCAGGAACTCCGAGAGCTGAAGCGTGTTACTCGGATGGTTGACTATCGGAAAAACGAGCCTATTTACCTTCCCGGAGAACCGAGCGAACAGGTTTACATGTTAAAAAAAGGTCGAGTGAAACTCTCCAAGATGAGTCATGAGGGGCGTCAGGTTACGATCGCTATACTGGTACCGGGTGAAATATTTGGAGAGGTCGAAGTGCTGAATGCGACCCCAAGGGAGTCGATAGTGGAAGCGCTCGAGCCAGTCATGGTCTGTGAAATCCAGCGAAGTGATTTCGATCGATACCTCAAGACGTATCCGGAAGTGGGAGGGAAAGTGATCAAGTTTATGAGTGGTCGTTTGCGGCAGCTGGAAACGCGCGTCGGCGATTTGGTTTTTAAAAGCGCGCCTGCTCGTCTTGCCTCGCTTCTCTTGGAGTTAAGCGAGACTATGGGGGTAATGGAGAACGGTGCTGTCTGGTTGCAGGTTCGCTTGACTCATCAAAACTTAGCGAATTTGATCGGGACTTCCCGAGAAACAGTCAGTATACTCATGACGCAATTTGCCCAACGCGGATTGCTCAAGCAAGCGCGCCGCTCTATCCAGATTCTTGATAAAGAGAAACTTGCCAGAGTTCGATAACCTCATGCCGGGTCGAAGAACCCTCTGCCTGTCTCCCATTTCAAGCTTGATGAAAAGAGCTCAAGTGGAGGCAGTGTTCGAACTGATCCGACGCAACTTTTTTATGATTAAGTCGGTTTGTTGATGTTGTCTCAACATGGAGTTTGCAAAATAAATGATGTAGATGGCGAGAAACGCAAGAAGATATATTGTCAGGGCGGGACTCATTTGTGAGGTTGGTGTCCCGAATGTCGCCTGTGCATTCTGGAGTACTTTTTCAGCGACCGGTGCACCGCCTAATAACATCATCGTGGAAAGTGATCCGAGAATCATGCCGCAAAATATTTTAATCATGGTGGTACCCTCTTTCGAATGAGAACAGATGGTTGATGATTAGAACGGAGTGTATGCGGTGAAAAACCGTCATCCCGTCTTTAGGTAGACTACATTGGAGGACTTGAATGTAGAAATACCTCAGACGAGGTACCCAGTGTTGAAGGCGCGGTAGTAAAACTTAGATGTTATGAGGAGGAAGACTGGTCGAGAGCGAGAGAAACGACAGAAAGAAATTCGCTGAAATTGCAGGGCTTATTCAAAATAGCATAGGCTCCAGCGTGACGTGCTCTAGCCTTGTCGGATTCATCTAAATTTCCGCTCAGGAAAATGATGGGAGGAAGGGTTGATGAAGGTTTGGCGGAAAGGCGTTCAATGAACTCCAGCCCTGTTAATACAGGCATTTGGTTGTCTGTAACGATCAAATCTGCATTATCCGCATCTAGCCATTCTAACGCGGCTGCACCATTCACAGATTCTATGCATTCAAGTCCTTGAGATTCTAGTACCAGTCGAAGGGCTCGACGGGAATCATTATTGTCATCTACTAATAGGACTCGTTTCATCATCCCCATCACAATCAATCATGCTTCTTCATAATTCTCAGCACTATCATGAACAACCGTGAGCGGTATTATCTATCCCCCTTTTGGGGGATCTGAACGAACAGGGCATTTCAGGGTTTAAGAATAGTCCAACCCTTTCTCTCCATACATTCTTCAAATGAGTAGACGCTAGCATTTAAACTGGTCGTTCCGGTACTGAGTACAGCTTCATTGCAGGCCTGCTGATCATGTTCGAAGTCCTGGGCTGTCGCTCCAATTCGATACCACTGGCTTGGGCTTGACGCACAGCTCGTCAGAAACGTGATCACGCCCAAGGTCACTATCCAATATATGAAATCTTTTAGAGTCACGAGTTTAAGGGCTTCCGTCTGTTGTTTGGGAGCTTTGAAGTGCCCAATTCTACGCCAGTGATCATTGTGGTTCAACATTCAAAGCGCTATTTCTAACCCGTATCTCAGTAGCTGTACGCGGTTCATGAGTTTTAGTGATGCCAAAAATCGCCGATAAATAAGGAAAATCGTTTTACGATGTTTACTTAATTCGGGGAGCGAATCATCAAGTCAGTATATCAAATTTCAGGCTGGAAATTTACCAAATGACCATACTCGTGGCCGATGATGATCCGGTGACACAAGCCCTGTTAGTCCGCTCGCTGACTGGGTTTGGCCAAAATGTCGTTCAATATGACAATGGCTGTGAGGCTATGGCATTTCTTGAAAACGCCACACAACCCACGATCGGAATCCTCGATTGGGTCATGCCGGGATTGAATGGTCCTGAGATCTGTCGCGCCCTCAAGGATGTCAACAGAGATGCTCGTCCTCTATACCTAGTATTAGTGACCACGAAGGGAAATCGAGATGATATTGTCCAGGGGCTTGAAGCGGGAGCCGATGACTACATGACCAAACCGTTCGACTTGCAAGAATTACGAGCTCGGGTTGGCGTTGGCCTCCGGGTTCTGTCCCTTCAGGAAAAGCTGGACGATCGAGTTCATCGCCTTGAGGAAGCTCTGTCCGAAGTCAAGCAACTTCAAGGCCTTCTGCCAATCTGTAGTTATTGCAAAAAGATCAGGGATGATCAAAATTACTGGCAACAGTTGGAAGAATATTTTTCAGACCGTGCCGAAGTGCAATTTAGTCATGGCGTTTGTCCCCATTGCTTTGAAAAAGAAATCGTCCCTCAATTACAAGCCATCAAAAAAACCATACCGTTATCCCATCCGATCTCATCATAATCCAACACGTTTTTTGATCGTTGTCGGCTTGAACCATTGCGATATTCCTGGCTCAGCCTCAGAGGAATTGAGAGAAAATGAATTATGGAGAGCTGGAACGTGTTTCAAGTATCTGGGCTTGCGGTAAGTTCTTTAAGTGCCCAGGTTGCCCATAGATGGACGTTTGGAGTGGGGTCGTTCGTCATGGCTTGTTTCAGTACGGGAACGTCATTCTTGTTTCCGAGAATGCCTAAGCGATAGGCGGCTTCCGAGCGGACACCCTCATCAGGATCATTCAGTAAGACCTTTCTAAAGATGACGAGTGCGCGATCATCGGAGAGTTCTCCGAGCCCCGCGATGGCGTATTGACGGACTTGAGGGTCCGGGTCTTCCACGGCTAGAAGAAAGGCGCCATAGGCCGAGTGAAGTTCAAGCTCCCCCATGGCCTGCACGGCGGCTCGCCTGGTTGAAACTTCCGATACAGCAAGAACTTGTTTGAGAAGGTTCGAAAGTGATTTTTGGGGTACGGCATTTCTCAGAGAGGCTGCTGCCGTCTGTTTCACGTTTACTGCCGGATCGCCAAGAGCCATGATGAGGTCGAGGGCGGCATCTTGAGGAAGTTCCTCTTCCAACTGTCCCAGCGCCCAGGCGCTGTATTCTCGAACCAGGGAGTCTGAATCTTTTAGCCCTGAACGTAATGCAGGAATGCCATCGGAGTCGGCTACTTTCCCAAGTGATAAAGCCGCGGTCCGTCTCATGTCGGTATCAGGATCATGTTCCAACAACTCCATTAGGATCGGAACCACGGAGTCGCTATCATGCGAGGTAGGCTCGCTAGAGCAGCTCATGGTTATCGCTGTCAATAGAACCGTAGAAAGCCATAAGGAGAAGAGTGGAAAAGGGGGCACCCTGATCTCGTAGAAATTAAGTCGTTGAGGGAGGTTCTTTGGGGAGAACGGGCTGCTTGGCTGTCTCGATCGTCTCTTGCATTTCCTTCTCAGCAGCTTCCAGTTCAGCTTGAATCGTTCGCATTTCAGGGTCGATGGAGTTCTTAATATCCGATGCCGCGTCTCTAAACGTTCGTATAGCACTACCCAACCCCTCCCCGAGTGTTTGCATGTCTTGCGGGGCCGGAGCGACCGCGGGTTTGGCCTTGGCTTTCAGGGCGGCTTGCTGAGCCTGGACCCGAGCCACCGCTTTCTTATTGACGATCGCGGATGGTCGTTTGGCCATGGGTTTTGCTTGAGCCGATGCCGGTAGTGGAGGATATTGAGGCGCTGACATTGTCGGAGGTGCCGTGGCTCTCTGTTCCATCGTGACCGGGGGAGGCACATGAGAGGCTGCACTTTGAGCTTGCGGCGCACCTTTGGGTTGCACGGCTTCCGGCCCAGCGCCTTTGTACAACAGAGCCGCGGTTGTCCCTGGAGTGAGTTCAGGCCCGGGTTGATAGGGCTGATTGGATTGCGGAGCCTGTGGCGTTGGAGAAGGAGGACCCGCCGGCGGGGTTTGCGCTTGTATGTTTGGATCAACGGCAGGAGCAGCAGCTTCTGGACTTTCTGTAGATGGATCGACTGGGGGTGGAATGTCGTTCACTTCTTTTTTAAATCCTTTTAAAGCCTTTCCGACACCTTCCCCAATCTGGGGGAGCCGACCGGCCCCGAATATGATCAGAACGATCACCAGAATGATGATCAGTTCTGAAAATCCCATAGTTCCAAACATTTGGTAAGTAATCCTTTTTATGAAGGCTTCGTACGCATCTTCTTGATTTCTTTAGAACTCTATCTTTCGTGCCCGCAGGGTGTCAACCCGACTTACAGTCACAGATCCTGGATGTAAGAAGGAACAAGCATATATCAGCGACATTGGGATTACGGTGATGAGTGAAAGAATTTCAGGGAGGCACCAAAGTCGACAACCCTATATGGAAATAGGGAGAGTTATCAATTGTATTTCCTCGTGTTCATGATAAAATTCGAAATCGATGTCTAAACCTTCTTCACGGGTGCCAGCATACCGTATTACGCTCTTTTATGGACCTGAGTATGTGGACGGCTCACTCCAAGTTATACAATGTGTGTTTAATGTCAAAAAACGTAGCTGGAAGGGCGGAGTTCAAGTTGTCGTCGATGTGGAGGAGTCGCAGTTCCAGCGAATTCAGCAATCTCTTCAGTTTTCCACATGGCTGGAGAATATGCTGGCTCAACTGCCAGAAGAGAGCCGACATGAAAGTGAGACGCGGGCAAAAGATTTGTTCGCTCAGCAGGTGTGTTTGACGAAGTTGCAACTGGCCATTCAACAGGGCATTCACCAGGAAAACACCACGGTTGGTCGTGATCGTCTCGTTCAGGAGCTTGATGAATTATCACGCCATACAGCGGAATCTATTAAACAACACGTGTTAGAAGAACTCGACATTCAGGCAATTTTCTCGCAAGATGCGGCGGTCGAGGCGAATGGCCTTCCCAATACCCTCAGCAACTGTTAGTACCGTATCCGAGTATTATGATTGACGAATATCCTTATCATCCACGTTCACTGATTTTATCTTTCATGCCTAGCAAGGAGGGGCATACCCCATGAACATGCACTGTCTTTCACTCCGGCAAATGAATGGCCGACGTAGGGTTCCGATGTTGATCGTTCTCTTAGTGTCTGTTCTGATGATTGTTCAGCCGGCAGTGACCCTAGCCGAAGAAGAGTCTAGTCCCGCAGAAGAAGCGGGTTTAGGCATCGGGAGTGGTCTGCTGAGTTTGGTGTATTTCCCATTAAAATTAGTCTACGCCACATTAGGGGGGATTGTCGGCGGCTTTACCTATGTCTTGACGGGCGGCGATCTTGAAACAGCCCAAACGGTATGGGAGCCGAGTTTTTACGGGACATACATCATTACTCCGGCACACTTAAGAGGGGACGAAGCTGTCAGATTTTATGGCGTTTCTCCGTATGAAGATGAGCAATAAGTCAGGCAACGACGACTTGAACGGCCTGTCGGAACTGCCGCGCATGAAAGGAATGCCGCGATGAAACCGGTTATCGGGATCACACCAGACTACAATCCGGGTGACCGTGAAGATATGGGCGGAAAGGAGCCCACCTATTTTCTTCGAGCCCGGTATACGCAAGCGATCGAAGATGCCGGTGGGCTTCCCATTCTTCTTCCACTCGTCGGGGATCAAGCTCGTCAAAAGCAGCTCTTGTCGCAGGTAGACGGATTGCTCATCACAGGGAGCGGATCGGATCTGGACCCCGAAATATACGGGGAACGGCAATGTGTGCCGTTTCGGCAGATGAGCAAGCAACGAAGCGATCTGGAGATCGGGATCAGTCGGTTGGCTTACCGTGGGCAGGTTCCGACACTAGGCATTTGCGGAGGCATGCAGTCTATCAATGTGGCGTTGGGCGGGACGCTCATCCAAGACATTGCCGTCCAACATTCCAAAGAGATTGCTCACTTGCCACCTGGATCAGCCACGAAGAAGGCTCATGGTATTACGATTACTCCACGAACCCTGCTGCACCGAATCGTGGGTAAACTCAAGATTCGAGTGAACAGTTCACATCACCAATCAGTGAAAAAAGTCCCGTCTAGATTACTCACCAGCGCTCTGGCTCCCGATGGAGTGATCGAGGCCATTGAGTCTCCTCATCATGCCTTTTTGCTTGGGGTCCAGTGGCACCCGGAATTCCTCTACAAAAACGACCCCATCCAAAAAAGCCTGTTTTTCGCGCTGATTAAAGCCGCAAAAGCTTTTGCGCGCACGCGCGTCCTTCAATCTGCCTAAAGCGAATACCGTTAGAACATGGATGTTAGGAAGCTCCGGGTGGAGCAGGTGATTCTCCCTCAGAAGGCGTTGAGGGTTTCGGAGAAGACTGAGTGGATGAGGTTGGGCTTGCGGGTGGTGCAGCAGCAGTTTTCGCGTGGGCGGCAGGAGCTTTTGCCGTTTGGGCTGCCTCAGCTTTTTTGACTTCGCCCGCAGGCGGAGATACAGGTTCAGTAGTCTTGTTGCTTACAGGAGCTGTAGTTGCTGGTTTCGCAGGCGCGGCAACCTTGGGATCTTCGGAAGTGGCGGCAGGCTTGGGGGGAGGTTTGGGTTTTTCCGGTTTGATGCCGCCTTCCCAATGAGGTCCTGAATACATTTCATCCGCGAGTTCATTTTCTTTCCATTTGGCTTCAAACGCTGCCGCGGCTTTGTTAGGCGTTTCGCCACTCCCCACAGTCTTATTCCATGGATAGACTCTCGGTGAGATATGACATTGCGCCTCATCCTTTCGCATATAGAGCGCGATCGGATTTCCCCGATATGGGCCGAGAAAAATATGAACAGTTCCAACGAATTCCGGTAGTGATTCCATCGTCTTACCTAAAGCAGAGGGATTATAGTGCCACAAGGTGGGAAGAGACAAGAAGGAATGCGATACTGGAGACCAACGTGACGGCCCATGAAAGGTTCGTTCATGTCAGAGCCAATCAAGTGGCGGATGGCGTTCTAGTTTCAGCTCGTCAAGGATAGGTGCTCAGGCGCATCTTTAGAGCGTCCGGTCCTTCATTTTCTTGACCTCGTCCAACGAGAATTTTGTAATATGCTCTTTTCCCCTTCTTGGCCTACTGTTCCCACTCCTGTTTCTTAGGGTTTTGCCTGCCGAGTATGTGCATGATTACCACTCCTTGTTCAGCAATGCGGTAGTAAATGGAATGAACCCCGCAAACACTCCGGCGATACCCAGCCCGGATATGCTCCACAGCAGGATATAAGTACGGTTGTTCGGCGATAAGAGAAAACCGCTCTTTGAGTTTTGTTTGATATGTCAAGGCCTGATCTTGCCCAAAGGTGTCAATCCCGTAGTCAAAGATCATTTCAAACTCTTTGTCAGCAGATTTGGAGAGTCTATATTTTCCCATGTTTCCGCTTCCGCTTCATGACCGCCGCCATAATTTCATCGGGTGTGCGGCCACTCATTCCGCTTTTTTCGGCTTCGATGAGTGCAGCGCGGATAGCCTCGATCTGTTCTGGGGTTTCTTCTTCACGAAGTTGCCGTTCACGAATGAGCTCGCGCACGACTTCGCTTTCATTGCCAAAATGCCCGGTCGCAATTTGGGCTTTGATCCATTCATCCTGTTTGTCTGTGACTGAAATACTTTTTTTTACCATCGCCATAGAGTAGGCCCTCCTCTTGCAAAAATTTCCTACTAAGTAGGATATCATGCTCCAATTATGCCTGCCAGCATTTTTGCCACTGTCTCTGATCGATTGCGCTTGTGATTGGAGTTAGTACTGGATTTATAGGGTCAAACAGCAGGTCGCTCTGTGATCAAAAAGGGTAAGACATTACAGCGTCACGGTCGAGGGAGGGGCATTGTCACTTTTTTTGATTAAATAGACGGCGAGCATGAGGACCAGGATAATGACGACGTGAAGGCCAAGGTCCATGAGGTAGTGATAGAAGGTTTCTTCGGGAATGTCTTTGATGTGTGAGAGCTCGGCGCCCGTGGTGAGGATTTTTCGAACCGAGGCAATGACGCCGACATGGAGGAACGGTTCAAGGCGTACGCGTTCGGACTGTAAGAATCCCAAGACTGTTCTGAACAGTTCAAGCAGGATGATGACGAGGAGTAGGTCGTTGATCAGGGTGATCGAGGCTTCCAGGAACCCGCCGGCTGCATGCTGAAGAAACTCCACCCAGCTATACACAAAAATCAACATGCCCAAGACCAGAAAACTTAAGCAGGCCGTGATATAGCCCCACCGGTCAAGCCACTGCATCCACTTGACCCATTGTTTGATCGATTCCGGTGTCCAGCCGTGCATTATGTCCTGAGTTCTAGTGGTGGTTCAACATGCGAAAAACGGTTTGACGGTCGTGTCTTTGGATAGAGTTTTGGTGAAGTGTAAAACGTGAAGCGCACGAGGAAGATTAATTCCTGATCGTCTGGCGATCACGCTACGCCTCACCGCTCATTGAACTACGCGTTTCCGGTATGTGACGTATTGGGGGAGGGTTCTGCCGGTGGCGTGCGGACACCGCCCCCAAAATTCAGGTCCTGCATGGCCTTGTCGTTCACCGAGTGATTGCAACACAAGATTTCCTGAAATCCTGCCCCACCATCCATTACCATCAAACGCAGTCCACAAGAATCAGGAAACAATTTTTTTTCCTCAAGCGTCATGCCTACGACGAGGCGGCCTTTTTTTCGGCCTTTGCTGGCGACAGGGGAGGCAACCACGTCTTCTTCCGTGAGCTCATGTCCGCAACACATCAGTTTTTCAAACCCTTCGCCGCCGGCCATGACTTTGACTAACAGGCCGCACGAATCCGGGTAGCGCTTCCGTTCGTCAATAATGTCCCCTTTTTTCAGAGCCATAATACGTTCCTTTCGTTGCTGTCCTTAGATAGAGATGCGTAGGCCTATGACGTAGTCTTTCATACATGATCATCGATATGAAGTCTCTACCTAATCAGAACTGAGACGCAAAAGTCCAGAATAGAGTGAATCGCACCTTGCAGACTAGCCGTTCCACCTGTAAGCAGGAGATTGACGTGGCACTACACAGAAGGCCACAGGCCAAGCCAAGGAGGATCAGGCCTTTTGGCCCTTTTGAGATGATGAGAGAGACTGGATTTCTGCGAGCAGGTTTTGGTGTTTGAGCCGACCGACAATGTCTGCAATCTTGGTTTCGTCCACGGGAGTGTAGGGGTGAAGAAAACGTTGTTTCAGGCTTGAGATCCGCGCTAGGCTCTGGTCCAGTCTGTCCTTTGAAATATCGCCTTGACTGACGGCCTGTTCGATGGCTTCAATAGCCTCGGCTTGGCGGCTCTGTTGATGGCAAATGAGAATCACGTCCACGCCTGCTTGAACGGACCGTACGGCAGCGTCCCCCATGGACGTATGTTCCGCGATGGCGTTCATCTCTAGATCATCGCTGAGGATCACCCCTGAAAATCCCAATTCCTCACGAAGCAGTCTCGTCATGATGTCGTATGAGAGTGTGGCCGGAACGGTATCGTCCAGGGCTGGATAGTGCACATGGGCGCTCATCATCGTCATGAGCCCATGGGCGATGGCCGAGCGGAACGGTTGGAGTTCGACCTGTTCCAGTCGTTCTTTCGAGAGGGCGACCACAGGCAATTCCTTGTGGGAGTCTTTGGTCGTCTCGCCATGGCCGGGAAAATGCTTCCCGCAGGCGATCACCCCATGATCATGAAGGCCGGATATGGTTGCGTTTCCAAAAGTGCACACGTGTTCCGGCGTGGAACTAAAGGCCCGGTCTCCGATGATGGGGTTGGCCGGATTCGTATTGACATCCAACACGGGGGCCATATTCATATTGAACCCGACCGCACGTAATTCTTCCGCAGTCACGGCCGCTGTGTGGTACGCGTAGTCGGATGAGCCACAGGCTGCCACCGTGGCCGCCGGCGGGAAAATCGTAAATCCTTCAGGCAGGCGAGAGACTTTTCCTCCTTCCTGATCGATGGCCATGAGCAAGGGGGAAGAGGCAGAAAGGGCTTGCAAGGCGTTGGTGAGCCGGGCGATTTGTGGAGCATCGACCAAGTTGCGAGCGAATAAGATGATGCCTCCAGGTTGATACTCCTGTATCCAAGAGATCAAACCTGGAGACAGCTCGGTTCCGTCAAAGCCGATCATGAAGAGCTGACCGACTTGTTGACGCAGTGACATAGGTGGCATCGCTATTTGTGAGGTTTGTTGACCATATTCAACAAAAACTGAATCAGCAAGCGTGTACCGGTGGCGGTTGGTCCTTTGCCGATACAGGGGCGATCGGTTGCACTCCAGTCGGTACTCGCGATGTCGAGATGCGCCCATGGGAATTTTCCGACGAATTGCTTCAAGAACATGGCGGCAGTAATCATCCCGCCTCCCCGTCCGCCGATATTCCGCATGTCGGCGACATCACTCTTTAATTGTTCGAAGTACTCATCCCATAGAGGCATTTCCCACACGCGTTCTCCCGCGCGATCGCCGGCTTGTTTGAGCTGTTCCTTGAGTGTCTCGTCGTTCCCCAACATGCCGATCGCAAATTGACCGAGCGCGATGATACAAGCGCCGGTAAGCGTGGCAATATCGATCACGCAGGCGGGTTTGAGCCGTTCCGCGTAGGCCAAGCCATCGGCCAGGATCAACCGGCCTTCGGCGTCGGTGTTTTGCACTTCCACCGTCTTTCCCGACAGCATGGTTAAAATATCACCTGGTTTCGTGGCCTTTCCGCCAGGCATGTTCTCGGCCACGGGCAAAAGACCGACGACATTGAGGGGAAGTTTCAGGCGGGCTGCGGCGCGGACGGTGGCCAGGACTTCCGCCCCGCCGGTCATATCGGCTTTCATGTGTTCCATATTTTCAGATGGTTTGAGCGAAATACCGCCGGTATCGAACGTCACCGTTTTGCCCACGAAGACGACCGGCTTTTCGCCTTTTTTCCCTCCATGATATTCCAGCACGACAAACTGCGGAGGGTGTTGACTCGCCTGCCCCACCCCCAGGACCCCTCCCATGCCAAGCTGTTTCATCTTGGCCGGGTTCAAGACCGTCAACCGCACTTTCTTCTCCTTCGAGATTTTCTTGGCTTCTTCGACGATCCGGAGAGGCGTCATGACATTCGCCGGGTGGTTGCAAAGGTCGCGAGCGAAACACGTGGCTTCCCCCGTGGCTTCCCCGCGTTGGATCCCCCGTTTCACGGTCTCGATCAATGAAGTTTTATCCACCAACAACGTCATGCTGTTCAGCGGTTTCAGCTTTCCCGCGGAATCGGTGCGATAGTGAAGAAAACGGTAGTCGCCCAAGATGACGCCTTCAGTCATGGCTTGAGCCAGATCATCCGGCCATAGTCCCGAACGATCGATGCCGAATATTGAGGTGGCAAAGGACAGGACCTCGATTTGACGAATGTATTTCGCCACAGTGCCCAAGGCTTGGCGAACACGATCCAGGGTCAGGTCTTCGCGTTTTCCCAACCCCACGAGGAGCACCCGTTTGGCAGGAATCGCCCCCCGGGTATGGATCAAGGCGGTTTGATTGACTTTGCCTTGGAATTCACCGCTTTTGCGCAATTCGGTTAATTGTCCGCCAAGATTCCGGTCGAGCGGATGTAGCGCCTTCCCTAGTCCCGTTTCGCCTTCATAGCCGGGGATGACCAACACGTCAGTGGGAAGACCCGTGAGCGTTCCTTGCTTTACCGTAATTTTCATGCCGTCCTCTTGAGAAAGTTAATGTGAAAAGTAAAAGGTGAAAAGGCCGGGAGGCGCTAGACGCCTCGCATATCCGGAGCCCAGATATATTTATGAAGTTGCACTTGGAAGCGAACAGGCAGACGATCATCGAGAATCCATCCCGCCAGAGGCTGCAGGTCAAGTTCCCCGAAGACCGGGCTCAATAAGACCGTGCACTTATCCGTCAATCCATAGCGGGCAATCACGTCTTTTGCCCACTCATAATCCTGCCGGTCTTTGATGACGAACTTGGCTTCATCGTTCGGGGTCAAACGTTCCAGGTTGGCCCAGTGCATCTGTTGCTCCATGCCGCTGCCGGGACATTTCACGTCCAAAATAATGTGGACCCGGGGGTCCACGCCGATCGTGTCGATCGCGCCGCTCGTTTCGAGCAAGACATCAAACTCTTGATCACATAACATTGATAGGAATTTGACGCAAGCCGGTTGGGACAAGGGTTCGCCTCCGGTCACTTCGACGACGCGGCAGCGATAGGAGCGTACGCGTTCGAGAATGGTCTCGAAGCTCAGGCGTTGCCCGCCATAGAAGGCATAGTCGGTATCGCACCAGGTGCAGCGCAGGGGACAGCCGGTTAACCGGACAAACACGCATGGCTGCCCGGCAAACGAAGATTCCCCCTGAATGCTATGGAAGATTTCAGTGATTTGAAGGTGTGAAGCCGTTACATCCATCAGGCACTCGTCATTCGTCTTTCGAGAAATGGGGTACGGTCGGCGTGTGAGGGCGTACCGTCATGCGGGATACGGCACACGAACGACCACTCGTGAGCTAGACCCATTCCGTCACCGGCCAGCCTTGTTCGCGAGCCATACGGGTCATCCCCCGAATCGGATTCACGACAAGCGGGTTGCCGACGATTTTCAAGGCCTGAAAGTCTCCGGGACTATCACCGTAAGCGTAACTCCGTTTGAGGTCCAAGTGATAGCGTTCGGCGAGGTTTTCGATGATCCGCCGTTTGCCGTCGCCATAAGGGAGCGGCGCATACACGCGACCGGTATAGCCGCCGTCGGTCGTTTGCAGCCGTGCCGCCTGCACGATTGTCACTCCCAGGACCTCGGCGATCGGCTTTACCAAAAAATCAGGGGAACCGCTGATCAAAGCGACGTGGTGGCCGGCTTGCTGGTGGCGGGTCAGGATGCCTTCGCCGCGAATCGATAATTTGGCACAGATTTCTTGACGGACAAACTCATCGGCAAGCGGTTCGATGAACCCCGGTTGTTGCCCCACCAGGTACAGTTTATGACGGCGGAGCGGCGCGAGCGAGACCGGGGGGATGCGTTGCGTCAGAAACCAGACGCTTTCCCGCATCTGTGAAAATCCGACGACCCCCAATTTCCATAAATGCCGGAAGAAGAGGACCTCAATCGAAAGACCCGGGATGAGGGTGTTGTCCACATCGAAAAAAGCGCCGATCCAGTTTTCTTGGTAGTTCGGGGAGTCGAGTCGTGCCGGGGGTTGGGGCATGAAAATAGTCCAGGAAGAATCAGCTTGAAATAACGGAATTTTCCAAATTCTACTTGCGGCCTCATTCGTTGACAAGGGAAAAAAAGGAATACATAATGCGCGTAGGTGCCGAAGTGGTGGAATGGCAGACACGCACGTTTAAGGGGCGTGTGGCGAAAGCCGTGCGGGTTCAAGTCCCGCCTTCGGCACCAATAATTCGCAACTCTCGCTTTCTCTCCGATACCAAAACTCTTTATCGTCAACGGTATTGCAGGCAGGGCTTATGGATTACCGGTGCCCTTGGGCACGGTCATGCGGTGTGCCATGGCTTTCGCACGGCCGGATTGTTATCCCATTGTCTGGACTGGGGGCACATATGCCCTGATGGGACAAATTGACGAAATGAGAATTGTAATATATTATTTATTTGGTATACTGAATTGGTATTACTTTTAAGGCAGGCTGGGATCTAGGTCATGAGTACAAGCCGAATGACAGAAAAGGGCCAGATTACGATTCCCAAGCTTTTGAGGAACCGACTCGGTCTCCATCCAGGAGATCAGGTTGAATTCAAGGAAATGAAAGATGGTATTCGTGTGAAGAAAAAAGTATCGCCTGCCCGCTTTGCCAAATACCGAGGGTACTTAAAGCACCTCAAAGGCCAAACTTCCAAGGAACTTATCGACAACATGCGTGGTCAATGATTACCGCTGTCGATACCAACGTGTTGTTTGATCTCCTGTTACCGGATTCAGCGAATGGTGAAAAAGCTCAGAGTCAATTAGACGAAGTATCCAGACAAGGCCAAGTTATCATCAGCGAAGTTGTTCTAGCTGAACTTGCTGCTCATTTTCCGGATACGACCACCTTACAAACTTTTCTCTTAGATACTGGGCTTGAACTTTTAACAGGTGGTTCCGAGGTTTGGATGCGCGCGGGGCAAGCATGGGGGGCATACACGAGACGTCGGAAGACTACCATGATGTGTCCAAACTGCGGCCGAGGTCAACAAGTATCCTGCACTCAATGCGGAGCATCTCTACGAGTACGCCAACATATCGTCGCCGATTTTTTGATAGGGGCTCACGCAGAGCTTCAAGCCGATCGACTCCTCACTCGAGATCGGGGTTATTACCGCACATACTTTCCTCAACTTTCTCTCGTTTCGTAATCCCTCCATGTTTTGTTAAGAGCACCTTTTTACTCTCACCATGCCTTTGGTCTCGCCTTCCGCCGTTGCCTTTTAACTGCATCTGCACTACATTTTCTTTTTCCATACCTCAAGACTGCCTCATCGGGAGTCCATATGCCGAGTCTCTTTCTCAGTTACGCCAGGGAAGACGAAGCGTTTGCCAAGGCTCTGGAGGAAGGGTTACGGCAAGCCGACATCGCCGTCTGGCGAGACAGAACCCATCTGCATACGGGCGAACGCTGGCCCAAACGTTTGGGCGAAGCCATCGCAGAAAATGATTGCTTCCTGCTTCTTTGGTCAAAACCTTCGTCCGAGTCGAACGCTGTTGAGTTGGAGTGGACGACCGCGATCGCACTGAAAAAGCTGGTGTTGCTCGTGCTGAGGGATCAAACCTCCCTGCCCGCCTCGCTGGCCGCGATTCATGCTATCGATGCCCCTGAACCGGCATGGGCCGTACAGGAAATTTTAACAGCGCTCAAACAACCCCGGCTGCCAGCAGACCAGAAGAGAAACACGGCAGTTATAGAACGACTGGCGGGGATCGCGTCAGTCAATGAAGCAGAAGTCCTTGAGGAGGCGAAAGCTGAGTTCGAGCAGTCGAGAGAAAGTACTCGTTTTGAACCTTGGCACACATGGCTGGGATCCATAGCCGCCGTGTTCTCGATCATCGGGGTCGTGTGGGGTATGTGGAATCCTTCGCCACAACCGCCACCGGGACCATTAGGGCCGGAACAGATTGAACCGCGACGATTGGCGCGTCCACTTTCCGGGCAGATTCAAGATGATCAGAATCACCCCCTCCCTGCAGTCCAAATTCTATTCACATCACGAGAGGACCCAGCCCTATCGATAAAGGATCATACCGATAAAGATGGCCGTTACTCGGTAAAAATTGAAGGCATTGAGCGTCAGGAAATTCAGTTGCGAGCAAGCAAGGAGTGCTACAAACAGGCGTACAAAACCACGTGGCTCGGGAACACCGATTTTACGTTTAAGCTCAAAGGAGAAGGCCTATGCGATCAATCATCGTGATAGTTCTTATCTCTGCGCTGAGTCTCACGTTGAGCCAGGCGCAAGCTCAGGTTCGGCTCCTCAAGGGAGAGGTTTCGTACATAGAACGTGATGGCAACAAGAGAGCAGCTTCGGGAGTGGAAGTTCTCGTGAAGCCTTTGGGAGGCTCGGCGATTACAGATGATGACGGACAATTTAGCGTCGTCCTTCCTCAAGCATATAGACCTGGAGAACCGTTAACATTCGAAGTCAAGGAAGAGAAATGGCGTGTGTGGGAACCGACTGGTGGAAGAGCACGGATTCCTCGAAATCTGAGCAAAGATCCTATAGCCATTACCTTGTTGCCCAAAGGTTCGAAAAAGTTCTGGACGGATGCATTCATCGAAATGTTTGTGGAGCAAACGGCAGAGAAGGCTAAATTGCTCGTCAGAGCCGAAGGGAAACCGCAGGAGATAGATTTTGGACCAATGATCAAGGAGTGGGCCGCCAACTATGGATTCACCGCTCAAGAAGCGAAAGTGCAGATCGATAAATGGGTGCAAGAAACTCAAGAAAAACAAGAAGACTTTTATAAACTGGGGTTAGCCGCCTTTGCCGAAAAAAACTTTAAACGGGCGGCTGAATTATTCGAAGAGGATGCACAAAAGAATGCTAAGCGGTTTGAGATGAAAACTAAGGAAGCTGAAGAGTCTCGGGCAAAAGCCATCAACAGTTTCCGCAAGGCCGGAGACAGTCATTACAGCAGCTACCAATTTACGAAAGCCCTCAAATCCTATGAGCGTGCAATGACCTATGTGGATAAAGAGAAAGCCGGACTGTTATTGGCCGATCTCCAGATGGAGATCGCTGGAGCCAATTGGGCAATCGGCATTCGTGCCGGAGGACAAGCCTCTCGCAAACATCTTCACCGGGCATTCTCGGCTTATGATCTCGCTGCATCGGCTTACACACGGTTGCACAATGCCGAAGGTTTGGCAGCGGCACAAACAGGCAAAGGGATTGTGTTTAGCCAGCAAGGGATCCGCACGGGGGGGGCCGAAGGCCAACGCCTCTTGGGGGAAGCCGTGGCGGCGTATCGCGCGGCCTTGGAGGTGAGAACGCGCGAGCTCCTGCCTCAAGACTGGGCCATGACCCAGAACAACCTGGGGAACTCGCTAAAGAACATTGGGATCCGCACGGGGGGGGCCGAAGGCCAACGCCTCTTGGGGGAAGCCGTGGCGGCCTTCAAGCTCGCCCTTGAAGTCCGGACACGGGAAACATTACCCCCGCAATGGGCACAAACCCACAACAATCTGGCCGAGGCGGCGTTGGCCTTGAGAGACTGGGAGCAAGTCGTGGCCAGTTATCAAAATGTGCTGGCTCTGTATCCTGACTATGCCAAGGCCTACAACATCATGAACGCCGTTCTTCATGAACACCTTTTTCGATACGACAAGGCTTATGCATTGAATAAACATTGGGTTTCTGGACATCCATCGGATGTTTCGGGGCACAGCAATTTTGCCGAATCCCATTTCACGACCGGGCGATTTTCAGAAGCTGAAACACGGTTGGGCGAACTGTTGGATCATCCGAAGCTGGACGCGCAAGCACAGGTGGTGCTTCGGATCATTGAGATTGGCGCGCTTGCAGCACAGAGCAAAGATGATGATATTCCCGAGAAACTACGATCTCTCCGGACACGCGTCGAGAGTTCCCCGGATGAATTTCAGCTCGAATGGAGCTTTGAAGGCACCAAGCATTTTATCGGCCAACATGAAGCCCTTGCGGCTTCACGCGAATTTCTGCTGAATTTGATCGAGGGGTTTGAAGGAAAAGATAAAACCACGATGCTGGCGGCCGTTGAGAATGCTCAATCCCAATTCGTGGCGGCGATGGGGGCCGGTGTCCGGTGACCAATGCCAAGGAGATCTTGCCAGCTTTTCCTGCGAAGACGATTTTTGGCTTACGATACGATTCGCGTCTGAGAATTGTTTGGCAGGTTTGTGTCAACGGTGTGAACGTTGAGGACGCGGTTTGCCTGCCTGGCTCTCACGTATGATTCCAGCACGGCATTGATACGGGTCTGATAGCCCTTCCCGCCGGCTTTACAATAATCCAGTACGGATTCTTTCACGCGAATAGTCAACGGCTGTGTTTTATCCGGTTCGACCCATTCGGCATTTTCCCAAAACTCTTCATCGAGTTCGGGGATATCGCTGAAATCAATTTTGTCGTCTGGAATCGATTTCAGTTCCTCAATCCGCTTCTTCGACAGAGCCGGGAGATCGTCCCGTTTCTTTCGTATAGTAGGCATGATAGGCCCTCCTTTCTCGTTTATTCGCTTTCCGTACTGAGATACTCCTCACAGACTCTTCCCGCTTCGTATGCACCACAACGGCTATGATTGCTCTGGTGATCTCCCGATCGTGATTTCCCGGATTTCCCCGTACGCCTCACGGGTATCAAAACGGGAGAGGTGCACATCATCGAATACCGACACGGCCTCTTCAAGACTGATCTCATGCTTGTCGAGATTGCACCGGTTTTTGCCCTCATCCCATTCAAACTCCATACTTTATGGTCACTGCAAAAAGTACATACAATCAATGGCCATGTTCGACCGCGCGGGGTGTGTCGTATTTGGATTCATTCTCATCAAGGAATCCCGTGTTACAGCTTGCGGTCACTATAGCTGTGTGGTAGACAGAGGTCATGAGTATGCCGCAACAATTCTTGCTGATCTGTACGAGCCTCTTTGTTCTGTTCACCCATACCGCCTGTACTTCGACCTCGACGTCTTCCCCGACCCAAACCAATTTTCAAGTCGGTCAAATCATCGAAGTGAAGTCGGGGAGGCGGGTGACGTTTGACGAATTGATGTCCACCATCCTGAATACAGAGGTCATTTACATCGGCGAAGAACATTATACGCCCTCGCACATCGAAGCCGCGGTTCAAATCTTAGACGCCTTGGCGGCGCATGGCCGCTCTCCGGCGCTGGCGATGGAAATGTTTAGTTGGGATGGGCAGCCGGCGCTCGATCAATATACCCGGCACCATGCGTTAACGCGTGGGCAGTTTCTTAAGGATTCGAATTGGGAGGGAAGTTGGGGCGGCGACTTTGGGGAATATGAACGCCTCGTGCAATGGGCGAAAGACCATCGGCTCCCTCTCTATGCGCTCAATCCTCCCCGTCCTTTGGTCAGGCTGGTTGTCAAGAAGGGTTTGGAAGAGGCCTTGCAGGATCCGGCCATGAACAACTGGGAGATTCCGAAAGACATCCCACGCGACGATGCTGAATATAAGGCGGTCATCTTCAAACCGATCGAACTCTGTCACCCCGGCATGACGAAGCAGATGTATGACGGCTATTACCAGGCTTCCATCTTTCGGGATGAAGGGATGGCGAAGGTGATTTCGGATTATCTGACCAGCAAGTCTCCTGGCGAAGGGCCATTAGTCAGTTACACGGGGGGCGGGCACATTCAATATGAAGTGCCTGTGCCAAAACGAGTCAGGCGCAACGTCTCTTCGTCCATTCAAGATGTTTCGATCTATCTCATCGCGCTTGACCCGTCACGGGTCGATGAGGTGCAAGAAGCCATAGACGGCGGCATCGCGGATTATATTTGGCTGCGAGAGCTCGGTCCGCGTGGGCCGCAGCCACGATGTGGCTAGAGAGAACGTCTTAACCGTCCATCAGCGTTATTCCCGTCGCTCGTTCTTTCCCACGTACCTTTTTTGACGAATTGTGGCAAGTACGTCTCGACGTTCCCGCTGATGGATTTTTTCGACAAGCCTTTTTTCAATAGCCCCTTTGTTGATTTTTGATCGTATTCCCTTCAAAATACGCAGTCTGTTTTTTTGTTCGTTATTTATGAAGGAGGAACAATGGGAGATCCGATTATCATTCCCCAAAAACTACCGTACATTCTGGAAATGGAACCTGGAACCTATTACTGGTGTAAATGTGGACGATCCAAGACTCAACCGTTTTGTGATGGCTCCCATACAGGGACGGAATATTCGCCGATGGAAGTAGAGTTGAAGGAAGCGAAACGGGTCGCATGGTGTGGCTGTAAACACACAAAACGGCCTCCTTTTTGCGACGGTTCTCATTCCCGTCTTGAGGGGTGATTCGATCGGGCATGTCTGGGCGTTCTTCCCGTGCATTTAGTGAGTTTTAAAAATTTCTTTAAAATCAAATGCTTGTATGCGGTAAGTTCTGAAATCGCTCGAAAGTTGTTTTAAAAAATTGGCGGGCCTGGTTATTGCGAAAGTCCTCTTAATTTTTATAGAATCCGTCTCTGACTACAATTGGTCAGATCTATTGCTTCAGAAATATTCAGCGTTTAAAGGAGGAACACACAATGAAAGGCATATCGAAAGGTATTCTTGGATCAGGAATGGCCCTGGCTCTCTCAGCCACTCCAGCATTAGCCAATGCCCCTGGTGGAGGGTATGAGGGGATCACCGCTATGTACGTGGGATTCATTGCTGTGATCCTGGGGTACGGCGTCTACGATATTTTCTTTAAGTCATAAGCTTCGATAAGCGACCTTTTCTGTTTTGAAACCTCCCGGATGTGACGATGGTTACGTCTGGGAGGTTTTTTTATCCCATAAAAACTTATGAGCTTTGAATGTTGTGAGATGTATCCTTGAGGAGGGGCTTCAACGCTCTCAAGACATTCTGGACGATGATGCCATACCCTTCTCCTGTCGGATGAATGCCATCGGCCTGATTCAATGATCGATGCGCCGCCACATCCTCCAAGAAAAATGGTAAGAATGGAACATCAAACTCTGTAGCCAGTTGAGTATAGACGTTGGCAAATTGTGTGGTGTATTCGAGTCCATAGTTTGGAGGAATCTTCATTCCCGTCAAAAGAACCTTGACGTCCGCGTCTTTCAGCCGTTGGAGAATCTTTCGCAAGTTTTCATGGATATTCTTGATGGGTTGGCCGCGAAGACCGTCGTTCGCTCCGAGTTCTAGAATGACGATACGAGGCTGATTCTTCAAGACCCATTCCAAGCGACTCAGCCCCCCGGCTGTCGTATCCCCACTCACTCCAGCGTTCACGACCTGATAATGGTATCCGGATGCATCCAGAAGTTTTTGCAAGCGAAATGGGTAGGACTCCTGGGCCGGTACGCCGAGGCCTGCTGTCAGACTGTCGCCTAGCGCCACGATTCGGGGACGTTCCTCAACCTGAGTGAATCCCGTGTTTGGCTGATTGGATCGCGGCAATGCTTCCGATCGCGTTGAAGATATGGGCTGCTGAGTGGCGGACACCGTTGTCGATTGTCCCGGAGGTTCTCCTGGTCTCTCACATCCTGAGACGATCATGCAGCTCCAGCTCAACATTGGTATGATGAGAGACATGAGTGTGCGCCGGCTCAGGTATCGTTTTTTCAGAAACATTGGTTGCGGATATTTCTCCGACGTGTGATGGTTCTTTCCTACAAGCATATCACATGCAGTCAATCGGATAAGGTTTGGATTCCATGATCGTCGTCAAGGATTTGGGCATGCAGCTTCGGGCTGGAAGTCATGTGGTGACGATTATCAAGGACATTTCCTTTGAGATTCCTCAGAAGCATGTGGTCGCGATCGTCGGTCCTTCCGGGAGCGGAAAATCCACGCTCCTGGGTCTCTTGGCAGGCTTGGATACGCCCACTCGAGGTACGATCACGATTCATGGCACTGATATCACGAAACTTTCCGAGTCGGCGATGGTCCATTTTCGGCGTCAGCATATCGGGTACGTCTTTCAATCGTTTCACCTGATCCCCACGCTGACGGCATTGGAAAACGTCGCCCTGCCTCTTGAACTCAATGGAGATTCCGGCGCGGCAGACAGAGCCAAGGAATTGCTCCATTCCGTTGGCCTGGAATCCCGGCAACAGCACTATCCTGTTCAACTGTCAGGAGGTGAGCAACAACGAGTGGCGGTGGCCAGGGCCTTTTCAACCAGGCCTCCTGTGCTGTATGCGGATGAACCGACGGGGAATCTGGATAGTGCGACTGGAAACGTGGTTATTGACCTCCTCTTCCGTCTAAACCAGGATCATGGAAGCACCATGGTCCTGGTGACCCATGACCAGGATTTGGCCCAGCGCACTCAACGCATCATTACATTGCGCGATGGACAGATCGCGGATGATAAGTCGACCGCACCCACGAAGACTTAGAAACAGTAACGAACACCAAATTTTCGTGAAGAGCCTACCCTTTCCCATCCTTTTCGCTTGGCGAGAAGCTCGAGCCAGCTGGCACCGTTTCGCTTACTTTTTTCTCTGTATTGCCATCGGTGTGGGCGCTGTGGTGGGTGTCGGCTTGTTTTCGGCAAACGTCGAGAAAGCGATTTTTTATGATGCCAGAAGTTTGCTGGGTGGAGACCTTGAAATATCTTCGCGGCGATTCATGAGCAATGAGGGCCTGCAAGTCTTGGATTCTCTCACAGAACGGGGAATCGTCATCTCTCATGTCAGCGAAATGGCTGCGATGGCTGCGTTGGCAGAGAGCCACAGCGGGAATCCCAGCCAGGTACCTGCGACTCAGCTCGTCGAGCTCAAAGCCGTTGAACGTTCCTATCCGCTTTATGGGGCGGTCGAGACTGATCCCGACGCCCCGCTTGATTCGTTACTCCAAGAGCAAGGATCTGCTTGCGAGCTGTCTCCGTGTTTTGGCGCAGTCGTTCAAGATTCACTCTTAATTAGTTTGAGTGCCAGGATCGGGGACCGGCTCGACATTGGCCAAGCGCATTTCAAGATCATGGGCATCATCAAGAAAGAACCTGATCGCGTGGCGAGTGCGTTCAGCCTGGGGCCACGAGTTCTGATTTCTCGCGAGGGCCTGATTGCGACGGATCTTCTCCAGCCAGGCAGTCGTATTCATGAACGTTACCGGCTTAAAGTCTTACCCACGCAGTCACTCGGCCCATTGCTCGGAGAGCTTCGAGGACGGTTGGCCAAAGAGGGTGTTCGCATCGCCACCTTTCGGGACGCCCAACCCCGTATTCGGCGTTTCCTGGATCAATTGTCCACGTACCTCGGTTTGATTGGCCTGACTTCCTTGTTTGTCGGAGGCATCGGTGTGGCCAGCACGATTTATGGGTATATCTCGCAAAAGATGGCAAGCATTGCCATTCTGAAAACGGTTGGAGCCGATGCCCCGGTTATTATCAGTAGCTATCTCTTCCAAAGCCTTTTCATGGGCGGCATTGGAAGTCTCTTGGGAGTTGGACTCGGTATCGCTCTTCAAATCCTGCTGCCCTCGCTATTCGCAGGGCTTATTCCCTCTTCGATCGAGTTGACGGTGTCCTGGGAGCCGGTGGTCAAAGGATTGCTGTTGGGTGTTGCCTCAACGGTGGTTTTTACTATCTGGCCCCTCCTCACGATCAGGCATATTCCGCCTGCCCTGGTGTTCCGTAAGGAGATTGGGCTAGGGGAGTCGCAAGCTGAAGCCATTTCGGGCGTTCACCGGATTCGAAGGTCCATTAAGGGTTTCGTGCAGGACCGGATTCGTCTCGTGACAGGGCTAATGATGACAGCCAGTCTTGCAGGTTTAGCCATATGGCAAGCCCAGTCGGTCACGCTTGGTTTGTTTTTTATCGCCGCGTTCCTCGTTGCCTTGCTGTTCCTGTGGCTAGCCTCGCTCGCGCTTCTGCGTTTGCTTCCGCTCTTCCCCCGTTTTCGACTCTTTCACGTCCGCAATGCTCTTGGAAATCTTCGGCGACCAGGAAATTTTACTGCCGGCATGATGGTCGCTATCGGCATAGGCGTGATGGTTATCGTTTCCATCGATGTGATTAAGACCTCTCTTCTCGAAGCCCTGGGCGAGCGGATGCCGGACAAGGCTCCCTCGTTTTTCTTTATCGATATCCAGCCCGGTCAGCGGGAGGCGTTTACTGATCTGATTCAGTCGTGGACCGAACAAGGATCATCTCGCGTAATTCCCGTCGTTCGGTCCCGGTTGACAGCCATTAACGGCAAACGCATCGATCCCGAAGCCCACAAAGGGAAGCGTAACGGATGGTATTTTACTCGTGAGTATGTGGTCACCGCGCTTGCGGACTTACCGGATGATAATACCATCGTGAAAGGCGCTTGGTGGAATGAGGCAAAATCAGCCGATCCCGCACAGCTGTCTTCACCCGTAACCCAGCCGGTTCCCATGTCTATTGAAGCGGAAGCGGCTAAGAATCTTGGGCTCGACCTCGGCTCTATCGTGGAACTGGATATTCAAGGTGTGCCGATGCAGGCCAGAATAACCAGCACGCGCCAAGTGGATTGGGGAAGTTTTTCCACGAACTTTTTCATGATTTTGTTTCCTCGCTCGTTGAATGAGGCCCCAATAACCTATATCGCGACTGCGCGGGTCGGAAAAACGAATGAAGTTCCGCTGCAACAGGCCCTGGTGCAACGACTCCCCAATGTGACGGCGATTAATGTCGGAGATGTCTTGGACAATATCGCGAAATTGCTTCAGCAGTTAACCTGGGCCATACAGGGGATGGCACTCTTGTGCATCGCGAATGGCGCGGTGGTGATGACGGCGGCTCTCTCAACGACGCGATATCGGCGGCTCTATGAATCGGCGATCTTGAAGGCTTTGGGTGGGACCCGACGAATGATTACTCAGTCTATGGCGATTGAACTGGGAGTGTTAGGGGGCTTAGCCGGGCTCATGGGAATCGTATTTGCGAGTCTGTTGTCCTGGGCAATTCTTTATTTTTTCTTAGGTCTGGCATGGGTTCCTCAAGTTAGTCATTTGATCATGGCCTGTATATTGACCGTTTTCCTGACTCTCATCGTGGGCCTCTTGAGTAGCTATCGACTGCTAGCTCACCCGCCTCTCGCTGTCTTGCGCGAAGGATAACGAGAACAACGAAAAAAACTGTTCGGCGAGCCCGGACACACTACCTGCCTTCACCCTTGTGTATCGTGTTATCTCTTTCGATACATGTCATGCATAAAAAGATAACCGTTCCTTTCCATCCACAGGACGTAAGTCTTCCGTCATATGTGTGGTCAAAACACTTTCTTCTGTGATTGCAAGGTGTTACCCCAAAAAGCATCTGTCGTGTTTCGTGATGAAAACATTGGTATGACCATTGCTTATGCATAGAGACAACGTCTTTTTACCCTAGATATTTTACGGGAATATTTTAATGGAAGCTGTCACGGTCGCGATCATCACAGGATTGGTCATTTATTGCGGGATGCGTGCGATATGGCACGGGTATGGCCTTTCCCGGTTATTCACGGCAAAGCTCCGGAGAAGCCAAGAGAGTACTGAAGGGCAAGATGCGGAAGAATCGTAAATAAATGGCCTTTGCTAGCTTCACCCAATCAAGTCAATTTTCATGTTTCACGATGGAGGAGAGTAGTCAATGGACATGAGGGGTCCCCTTTCTAGCGTTGTAAGACAGAATCCCATGCCTGGTTCAGAGAAACGCGTGCTCGTGATCGATGACGACTCTTTGGCTCGATCTATCCTTCGACTTGTGTTTAAAGCCGAAGGCTATCAATGTCAGGTAGCTGAAAATGGAGCCATGGGGCTCGCCATGCTCGATCAGTTTCAGCCGGATCTCGTCGTGACGGATCATCATATGCCAGTGTTGACGGGGCTTGAATTCCTGGAACTCCTTCATAAAAAGAACAGACGAAACGTGCCGGCTGTCATTCTCATCACGTGCGACTCCAATCACGATCTCAAGACTCGGGCGCTACAATCCGGGGCCCGAGCTGTACTCGAGAAGCCCTTTGATATGGATGAAATTCGAAGTTTGGCGAATTGGCTTCTTCATTCCGAAGAGTCGATCGCGGTTGGCGCGACGGTTGTCAATTAATCTCTGGAGCGACGAAGAAAGATAGAACAATCACCGGCAAATCTCCCGATGGACGTCCGTTTTTCTGCCTGAGGTGCCTAGGTACATTCCTTCCCGAATGAATTAATGAATATGAAATCCGGTTTGACAGGCTCCTATTGAGAATTCAAGGGGAAGGCGGCTACCCAATTTCCTCTGTGGGCTGTTGAATTATTCATTCGCATAGCCCATAAATACCCTATGTGAGACCAACATCATAAACGCTAGGGAATGATCAAAAAAGTTCGTTCAGCAAGGCCGCAGCCATTTTTGCGCGCAGAGCGTACTGGCATTACGTGAGCACGGAAAAATGGCGAGAACGCCGCTGACGGCTTTTTTCAACATTCCCCCTGTGGCCAAGTCGGCACGCATATGTAGGACAGTGAAGGGTAGGACCTTCGCTCAGACAAGAGCGGTGTGGCGATATTTCCCTATCTTCATCTCGTAACATATTGATCTTAAAAATATTTTTTAAATTCTTCAAGTCGGCATTCTGTTTGCTTTAGGCATTGGATATACAGTCAGGATAGGACGCCGTTCTATCATTCTGAGAAAAAGAAAACCCCGCCGGTAATGGTGTGGAAAGGTTCATTTCTATGACGTGTTTCCAATCCCTATTCCTCTTAGGCCTACCACATATCTCGTCTTTCGGTAATCCTGGGGACTCCAATCCCTCTGGGTTTCCTCATCATGGCCATACTCCTCCTGCGTATTATTTGAGATACCTGTCATCTTGAATAGTCACGTGCCTACCGAGTAAGCCTGGGATTGGATGGAGGCACTGGGGTGTATCCCCAGTGCCTCACACAACACCGGTTTGGGGCTTGCCTGTCAGATGACTCCTTATGGTCTTTGGAACCGTTCTTGAGCCTCAGGAGGTTCATGACTCCCGTGAAAATCGCTAGACCATGGGGGATATGAACGAAGAGAGATCTTCCAGCTTTTCCATCCTCATATCGACACCCGTTTTGCTCATCAGGTATGTTCTAGGCGATCTTTCACCAGATAGGTAGACCGTGAATCGCTCTCAAGAATCAGGCAACGCCCTTCCGCTTCGTCACCTCGTCCTCATTGATGCATCGAGTTTTATCTTTCGCGCGTATCATGCTATTCGGCCATTGACGGCTCCAGATGGTACTCCAGTGAACGCCGTGTATGGTTTTACGCAAATGCTCATGAAGCAACTGGACGACATGGAGCCAAAGCATGTCGCTGTCATATTTGATGTCGCGAGAACAACCTTTCGAAATGAGCTCTCACCAGAGTATAAAGCCAATCGTCCTGATCCGCCGGATGATTTGATCCCACAATTTACACTCGTGCGTGATGCCACTAGGGCGTTTAATTTGGATTGCATCGAAGCTCCGGGCTTTGAAGCTGATGATTTGATCGCCACCTATACCCATCTCGCGTTGAAAACCGAAGCCACCGTGACCATCGTGTCCTCTGATAAAGACCTGATGCAATTGGTTTCCGACAGGGTGCGGATGTATGACTCGATAAAAAATCGGTATATCGGGACCAAGGAGGTGCAGGAAAAGTTCGGCGTGCCGCCCAAAAAGGTCGTGGACGTTCAGGCGCTTGCGGGAGATTCAATCGACAATGTTCCGGGAGTTCCCGGAATTGGCATTAAAACCGCTGCTGAATTAATCAATGAGTATGGCGATCTGGACACTCTTCTCGCTCGAGCCTCTGAAATTAAACAGAAGAAACGGCGGGAAAACTTATTAGCGTTTGCGGACAAAGCCAGATTGTCACGCGAACTGGTTCGGTTGCGAACGGATGTTCCGCTCGAAGTTCCTCTGGAAAAACTGAATCGGCGGGAAGTCAATGGGGACGACCTCATGGAATTTCTCGCTACGCTAAACTTCAAGACGATCGCTGATCGCATTCAGCATAAATATTCATCGAGTGTTTCGATGGCTGAGGGTTCAGCACATCTCACTGGATCGACACCTTCACGAACGAAGCCAGGGTATGAGCTCGTGCAAACCATCGAAAGGCTGCAAGAATGGGTTGAACTGGCCTCGCATGCCGGCATCGTGGCTGTGGATACGGAAACCACCTCGTTAGATCAAAGTCGCGCGGAATTAGTCGGCGTGTCATTGTGCATCGAACCGATGAAAGCTTGTTATATCCCTGTCGGTCATACATGGTCTCAGGAACCAGGTCAGTCAGAGCATAATCCTCCCGCGCAAGTCCCCCTCGCTGACGCCTTGGCTCTCCTGCGTCCATTATTCGCAGATCCAGCCGTTTTAAAGGTTGGCCACAATATCAAGTATGACTTGGTCATCCTCACACGATATGATGTGGCGGTATCTCCTGTCGATGACACGATGGTCCTTTCCTATGTACTGGAAGGAGGCAGTCACGGCCATGGAATGGATGAGCTGGCGGAGCTGTACCTCGGCCATACGACCATTAAATACAAGGATATTACGGGGTCTGGAAAATCGCAGGTGACATTCGACCAGGTGCCGCTTGACCTCGCCCTGAACTATGCGGCCGAAGATGCAGATATCACGTTGCGATTACATCATCTCCTGAAACCGCGTCTGTTAAGAGAACGGATGGTCACGGTCTATGAAACGCTCGAACGGCCGCTCATCCCCGTTCTGGCTTCTATGGAAAGCGAAGGGATAAAAGTTGATCTCGCAGAATTGCAAAACTTGAGCAGAGAGTTTGTAGAGAGACAGGAGAGTTTAGCCACAGAAATTCATGGACTGGCTGGACGGGATTTCAACATCGGTTCTCCTAAACAGCTTGGGGAAATCCTATTCGATGAGTTGGGGCTCGAAGGCGGCCAGAAAGGCAAGTCGGGGACGTATACGACGAATGCCGAGGTGCTGGAGTCACTCTCTTCTCAGGGTCATGCGCTTCCGGCCAAAGTCCTGGAGTGGCGGCAGCTGGAGAAACTCCGGAACACCTACTCGGAATCATTAGCGGAACAGGTCAACCCCATCACGAAGCGAGTCCATACCTCTTATGCCATGGCCTCCGCTTCGACCGGACGCTTATCATCCACTGACCCGAATCTACAGAATATTCCAATTCGAACGGAAGAAGGGCGAAGAATTCGCCGGGCCTTCGTCGCTGAAAAAGGGCATGTGCTGTTATCGCTCGATTATTCACAGATTGAACTCCGCCTGCTTGCCCATATCGCCGATATCGATGTTTTGAAGCAGGCTTTCAAGAATGGTCAGGACATTCATGCCTTGACCGCCAGCCAGGTCTTTTGCGTGGAGCTTGAGAAGATAGATTCCGCGATGCGCCGAAAGGCCAAGGCTATTAATTTTGGGATTATTTACGGAATTAGCGCGTTTGGGTTAGCCCGTCAACTCAATGTGGAACAAAGCGAAGCGGCGACGTATATCAAGGCGTATTTCCAGCAGTATCCTGGGATTCAAGATTATATGGAACGCACCAAACAGTTTTGTCGCGAACATGGATATGTTCAAACATTGTTTGGTCGCCGTTGCCACGTTCCAGGCATTCTGGACAAGAATCCCGCCAAAAGGAATTTTGCGGAGCGAGCCGCCATTAATGCTCCGATTCAAGGAGCGGCAGCGGATATTCTCAAGCGCGCCATGATTCGGGTCCCTCCCGCACTGAAGGAACATGGCATAGATAGCCAGGCGTACATGTTGTTAACGGTCCACGATGAATTAATTTTCGAGGTCGCAGAGTCGGCCGCTGAAACAACAGGGCAAGTCGTCAAACAGGTCATGGAACATGCGACACGGCCGGCCCTTCAGTTATCCGTCCCACTGATCGTGGAAGTTGGACAGGGGCCTTCCTGGGATGAAGCGCATTGATCATCGGGTTGCTCGTCGGAGTTGTTGATGAAAATCGCCACTTGGAACGTTAATTCAATAAAGGTAAGAATTTCACATGTTGTGGAATGGGTGAAGCACACACAGCCAGATATCGTGTTGCTTCAGGAACTGAAAACTCTCGAGGAGCAATTCCCCCATCAAGAGATCGATGAGCTTGGCTACAATGTCGCCGTGGTAGGCCAGAAAACCTACAACGGAGTGGCGATTCTTTCACGATTGCCTATTGAGGTCGAGCAAACTTCGCTTCCCGGAGATTCGGACGACGACCAGGCCCGGTACCTTGAAGCTCTGGTCGGGGATGTTCGAGTAGCCTCGATCTATCTGCCTAATGGAAATCCAATCAACACGCCGAAATTTTCCTACAAGCTGGCCTGGATGGACCGGTTGATCACGCACGTTCGCACTCTTTTCTCGTATGAAGAATCGTTTATTCTCGGCGGGGATTATAACGTGTGTCCGACCGATGATGATGTGTATGATCCTGCTGGATTCGCTGATGATGCTCTGTGTCAGGTGGAGTCACGCGCTCGGTTTCGTGAGTTGTGCCACCTGGGGTTAACCGACGCGCTTCGTGCGCTTCATCCTCAGTCTGGTCTGTACACCTATTGGGATTACCAGGCAGGACGTTGGAACAAAGATGAAGGCTTACGTATCGATCACTTGCTTCTTTCGCCTCAAGCGGCTGATCGACTCATGGCTTCTGGAGTCGATAAAGGACCTCGTGGATTAGAAAAACCTTCCGACCACACGCCGACCTGGTGCGAGCTGTCTCGCTAAACATCTTTTTGCTCCAATGCGTCTCACTGTCCATGCCCATTTGTCGAAAAAGTCTTTCTTCATAAGACTTATAGCGAGTCCACATACGTTCCAATCGATACAGACGACAACCCCCGCGCGGTAGGACGTTGTCTCAAGCGGAAGGTGATACCCGCTCGGATGTCCTGACACACATGGCTGTTTCTCTCACGTCTTGAAGAGCCAAGGCGTACAAGAGAGCACTGTATCGTTTCGGCATCGCTGAAACGGTTATAAGGGCTGGCGCGTTGAGAGAAAATCTACTATTCTCTATAAATAGTGAAGCTGTTCCAATAATGAATGGGTGCGTTCAAAAGGAAATCCATGGAAAGTATTAAATTTGGGACTTCGGGTTGGCGAGCGATCGTCGCAGATGAGTTCACGTTTCGTAATGTTCGCATTGTTTGCCAGGGTATTGCTCAATACCTGCGACAGGAAAAAATCGGACAACGCGGAGTGATTATCGGCTATGACACCCGATTCATGGGGGAACGGTTTGCCAAAGTGGCAGGAGAAGTGATGTCAGCCCATGGGATTCCTTCGTTGCTCTGTGATCGCGATACTCCCACGCCCACGATTTCATACCATATTCTTCATCGAAAGCTTGCAGGAGGAATCAATATTTCTGCGAGTCACAATCCCCCTGATTACAATGGCGTCAAGTTTACACCTTCCTGGGGAGGGCCCGCGCTTCCCGAAACGACCAAGGCGATCGAGCAACGGATCATTCCTCTATTGCATGGGGAGTATATTAAATGGCTTCCCTGGGAGCGTGCGAAGGCCGATGGAATGATCCGTTTCCTGGACCCCAAGCCTGAGTACCTCAAAGGTCTGGAAGCACATGTCGATAGTGACAAAATCCGGGGTCGTGGCCTTCGTATCATCATGGACCCGCTCTTTGGCACCACTCGGGAGTATTTGGACGAGTTTCTCCGGCAGGCAGGCTGCAAACTGGCCTTGCTTCACCATTGGCGCGATCCTTATTTTGGCGGGTTACGCCCTGAACCGGCGCAAGATACGTTACGGGAGCTTCAGGAAGCTGTCCGGCGGGAAGGAGCGCATATCGGGTTAGCCACGGATGGAGATGGCGATCGGTTTGGTGTGGTCGACGCAGATGGGACATTCATCGAGCCGAACCTCGTTTTGGCATTGTTACTCGATCATTTGATTCAAACCCGAAAATGGACTGGGTGGGTAGCGCGATCGGTCGCCACGACTCATCTAGTCGATGCCGTGGCCAGTCATCATGGGCTCTCCGTCCATGAAACGCCTGTGGGGTTTAAGTATATCGGCGAGTTACTCGCCAAAGGGGAGGTAGTGATGGGGGGAGAGGAAAGCGCCGGGCTTTCGATTCAAGGACATGTCCCGGAAAAAGACGGAATCCTGGCCTGTGCTCTGGTGGTCGAGATGGTGGCCCATACGGGAAAAACTTTAAAAGCGTTGCTCGTCGACCTGTTTGAACGAGTGGGGACGATCTACTCAGCACGTGAGGACATTGCCGTTGATGAGGCAGTCAGAGAGTCGCTCAATAAAATTATTGACGATCCTCCGGAGACGTTCGCGGGGTCTGCGGTCTCTCAAGTCAATCGCCTTGATGGATGTAAACTGTTACTGGCGGATGGCAGTTGGTTTCTTCTCAGGCCATCCGGCACCGAGCCCATCGTCCGTTGTTATAGTGAAGCGACGACCGAAGAACGAGTGGGCCAAATCGTCGAGGCCGGTCGAAAACTGTTGAATATCTAGCAGCCTCTCACCGTTGCGCATCTCTCGATTCGCTGTTACCCCATACATAATCCAATAGAGAAATTTTCGTATCCAGAGAGAGTTATCTCCTTCTTCTCGAGCAGGCATCGGGGGGTAGTGGGTATGGAGACGCCCTAAGCGATTTCCTCTTTGATCGTCTCTTCGGGAATCCCCTTGAGCGAGTTGGCTCCAGCCTTTCCGGACTCTTTCGATGCTCGTTTTTCATGCATTTTTCGTATTTCGTTTTCCACCGCCAAGAACGCCCGACGAATCGCCTCTTCAAATGTCTTCGCTTCCTTGCGGGCAGTGACGGTATGCCGTTTAGGTATTGTGACTAACACCAGGGCTTCGGCATTATCTTCACCTTTCTTGTGATGCGCATTCTTGGTCAACGTGACCCGCGCATGAGTGATCTGAATAGATTCACTCTCAAGTGCGGCTACACGGGTTTCAATTTCGGTTTTCCAGCGAGGGGTCATCCCCACGTTGCGGCTTTCAATCTTGATGTCCATGGAACCTCCTCATTGCACCTTAAAGAGTCTCGAATTTTCTTCCTATCAATCCTTTCGGGAAGAGAGTTCATGACCTTAATGAGCCATGCGGCTAGTGTAGAAATTTCGGAACTTTCTGTCAAAAAACTCTCGCAAAGTCGGGCATGACTCTCCCTTCACGGGTTCTCAGGATCGAGGTTTTTACCGTGAATCCCACTGTAACGTTTATCTCTCGAATGGGACTCCCTATATTAGAACGTTTCTGTTGAGGATGAAAGGTAAAAGAGAATAAAAATCTATAAGAGGAGGATAAAATGGATATTAACAGAAGAAATTTGATGAAGGTTGGGATGGTGCTTGGTGCCGGGGTCTTGGCAAAACTGACGGGAGTTGGCGGAGTGGCTGCTGAAGAGACATTTGAAGTGATGAAATCGGATGAGGAATGGAAAGCTGAGCTTACTCCGCTCCAGTACCAGGTTCTCAGGGAAGAAGCGACGGAACCGCCTTTCAAGAATCCTTACCATGACAATAAAGAAAACGGGACCTATGAATGCGCAGGGTGTCAGCTTCCATTGTTTTCCTCTGAGAACAAATACGACAGTAAAACCGGATGGCCGAGTTTTTGGAAGCCCATTTCAGACAATGCCGTAAAGACCCGGACTGATTGGAAGCTCTTGTATCCGCGGACCGAATGCCACTGTCGGCGGTGTGGCGGGCATCTTGGCCATATTTTTGAGGATGGTCCTGAGCCGACCGGTCTACGCTACTGCATTAACTCTGCGGCGTTGAACTTTGTTTCCGCGTAGTGGAGGAATCCGCGAACTGTTGACGGACGAGTGATTCGATGGCAGGAAAATAACGTTCCGGAATGTTGCGCATGCGTTTGCGACAATCTGACAAGGCCTGTTCTTCAGTTTCATGCTCGAGCGCCGATGACACAAGATTTTGGTAGTATTCTTCCAACTTGAGTTCCACGATTTTTTCCAACGTTGAATCTCCGGCCAACGCCACGGCAGCATCCTGCACATTGCTGCCGTGCGCGACGAGCGCTTGGAATCCCATTCCCTTCAGTCGTTGCGTGACGGTGCTGCGATCCCATTCAAGAGCTTTGGCTGTGGCTTTCATATCGAACTCATGTTTCCTCAGCATGGACAGGACGAATTCATCCTCGCGGAGAGCCAACGCCTTTTTCCCATCCAATGGGCTAGTGCGTACGTCACGGCCCGGTGCAACGGACTTGGTTTTTTGACCTGTTCCGCCGGGCAAACGGAGGTCTTTTTCAGTCAAAATCCCTCCTTCAGCCAAGGCCATCGCTTGAGCCAGGGTTTGCCAAAGTTCCCGCACGTTCCCGGGCCACGCGTAGGCGTGAATGGCCTCCATGGCTCCTTGAGTTATTTGTACCGGTTCTCGCTCAATCTTTCCCGATAGATCGTCAATGATTTTCCGAACGAGCCCGTTGATGTCGTCTGTCCCGCGTTCTCGGAGAGGTGGAAGCGTCACGAGGAAACTTCGTAAGCGATAGTACAGGTCTTCCCGGTACTGCCCTGCCTCGATGGTCTGATTCAGGTCACGGTTCGTGGCCGCGATGATACGAACGTCAGTATGCGTCGGGGTTGATTGTCCGACGCGATAGAATTCCCCGTTCTCTAATACCCGCAACAGCTTGGCTTGAAGATCGAGGGGTAATTCACCGATCTCGTCTAAAAAGATGCTACCTCCATGGGCTATTTCGAAAAAGCCTCGACGGCTGACCGCGCCGGTAAAGGCTCCTTTGACATGGCCGAATAACTCACTCTCGAACAATTCCGGCCGAATGGCCGCCATGTTGACCGAAACAAAGGGGCCCTGAGACCGAGAGCTCAACCGATGGGCCGCTTGGGCGAATAATTCTTTGCCGGTACCGGTTTCACCGAGGATCAGAATCGGATTGTTTGTGGCTGCGGCTTTTTTCACCTCATGAAATGTCTTCATGAGAAGTGGGGAACATGTGACGATTCCACATGCTTCCGCCTCTTGTTGCAGTGTCCGATCATCGAGATCGTGAACTGGCAGGAGAGCCGTCGCCGGGACTGGTGAGACTTGGCGTAGTTTTCGGAGTTCCTGCTGAAGACTCTCAACGTGTTGCCGGGCGCGCTCGGCCTCCTCTTCCGCTTCTCGTAACTTGATTCGGGCGTCGTCTCCGGTTGTTGACAACGCCGCATACTGTTGAGAGGTTTCCTCGACCTGGTCTCTGGCTTTTTGTAACCGCTCTTCCATTTCTTCGACGACGAGTTCTTTGCTGGCGAGTGTTTCTTGCGTGCGGATCAATTGTTGTTCCACTGTCCGAACCTGTGCTGCTTCCCATGCCTGGTTTTCCCTGTTGCTCCAAAGGAAGGCCACGACTGTCGTCAATACCAAGACAGATGTTTGTGTGAATAGCGGAAAGACGATTCCTGACACCGGGAAAAGAAGCCCGAAAACACAGCTATGAATGATGAGCAGAATGCCAATCGTGGCCCATTGCCATCTGCCGCGTGAAGTCTGTATCCAGAGCGCTATCGCGAATGCGAAGAGCAAGGTTGAAAAAAACGCCAACACCACAGAAGCCGTCGATAACCAGGAAGAAGAGAGAGACGCATTGAAAATTGTTGCGTGGAGAAAACCCAGAGGAGCCGATCGATCGACAGGTGTTGGGAGGCTCTCGAGATGACCTTGCGTTGGAAACAGGATGACGGATTTTCCTTCCACGATTTCACGTAAGCGTTGATCGGATCGTTGAGCGATGAAATCTGTCACCAGAGAAAAGGAGTAGGTTGGAAAAGGCTGTTCTTCCCACTTTCCCGCGAAAGGCACCAATCTGTCGGTTTCTGAATGAGGGATGGATGCTGGTCTTGAGTTATCAGCTACGGTTGGACTTGAATGCCAACTTTTTGGCGATATCCGCGCTATGGCGAGTCCGAATGGTTGAGGAAGGATATCGGAAGAAAAGCTGGATGGGTCAAGACGACGAAAGACGCCATCTCCATCGGATGCTAACGGCATGAGACCAACGGTCTTTGCTTCTCTCGCCAGAGCTTCAGGAACCGTTGAGGGGTATACGACAATTCCAGCCTGTTTTGAGGCTTCAAGTAAGTTGGTGTATCCGATGACGCCGCCGCACTCTCCAGGAGTGGGGACTGTAAAATTGATGGCCGGAGCAATTAGCTCGGTCCCTGCATGACTCAGCGCCGTGATAGTTCTCGCGAGAACGGAAGTGTTCCAATCGCCTTTTCCGCAAGCTTCCGGGCCTGTTTCGTCCAACGTCACCAGTACGATAGATGGATTGATTGGAACCGAAAGGAGATTGCGGACTTGCCAGTCGTACGCCCATCGGTCTCCTTGAGGAAACACGAGGGACGCTCCAAAGCCGGCTACGGTGCCGGCTATTGCCAGCAGGAAGCAAATCCCTATTGTCCTGAGGCCCATTGGCTTTGAGTTGGAGGTGGAGAAAAAAGATTCCTTACGGGAGTTCATGACTGGGAACGACAGGTACGCAATGCATTGGTAATTTTTCCTGATTCAGGCATGCCGGAATGCGTCGCGGCTTTTTCCAAAAAATCACACGATTGGGGGTTGCTTTCCTGCGCGCGCTCCAGAAAATAGCGAAGGATCCGATCGTCGTAGGCATGTAATTTTCCTTCAACTCCATTTTGATACAAGTGTTCGAGTTCTTGGTGTGCTGATTCGTCAAGCGCCAAGGCTTCATGAATCAAGAGAGGGATCGCCTCCCTGACTCGTCCATGCTGAAGGTATTGTAGGCCCAAGCCCTGGTTATTTTCACTTGAGATGACTTTTAAGTCACCCGTTTGTTGACGAAGCGATTGGCGGATTAAGTAAAATCCAGCGAGAATTTCCTGTCGCATGGCTTGGGACGAATGAGGGTCCCTAGCTTGGAGACGAAATTGAGCCAGTCGTTCCTTGGCCTGAATCCCTACCTCGGTTTCTGTCTCAGCAAAAGACAATCGAGCCCACCAAAGCATCGCCATGGGGAGGTTCCTCTCGACGCCGCTTCCATTTTGGTACATCATGGCCAAGAGACTTTGCGCTTCTTCGATTCCAGCCCGAGCTGCCTGTTGGAGCGGCTCAATCGCTTCTTTCGTACGATCTTGGGCCCGAAGCGTGACTCCGAGATGATAGGACGCATCCGCAAATTCCGGTTCCAGTTGAATCGCCCGCTGTAGGGCTTCGATGGATTCTGTGACCGATCCCATCTGGTAATAGACCTTGCCTAAGCTAAAAAACGCGTGAGCCCAGGTCGGCTCCAATTCCGTGACCCGTTGCAGGTGTTCTGATGCATGTCGCCAATCCTTGCCGAAGACAGAAGCCGAGGCCAAGGCGTAATGGGCTTCGGCCCATTCTGGTCGAAGGGTGAGTGCGTGACGGAACTCTCTGATGGAGCCTCGCAGGTCCCCCATCATTAGCAATGCAAGGCCAATATTGTACCGGAACTTCGCACTTTCGAACTCAGGGGGATTGGCGTGCAACGCTTCCCGCCATGTGCTCGCGGCCTTGCTCCAATGCCCAAGGTGCGACCACGTGGCACCGGTCAATTGTAACGCAGCCAGGAAGCGGGGACGAAGGGTCAGGACGATGTGCAGGTGTTGAAGCGCTGCCTTCCATTCTCTTTGCTGGTAGAAAGCCGTTCCGAGATTGAAATGGGCTTCCGGCAGGTTAGGAGCAAGCGTGATCGCGCGCTGAAAAGCGTGAACGGCCGATGTGACGTTACCCTCTAATAGTCGCAAAAGACCGATATTGACGTGCGTTCTGGCAAGTTCCGGGTCTAATTCCAGGGCGATGCGCCATTCTTCCTTGGCGAGTTCCAACTCGCGGGTTTCGTAGTAGGCGACACCCAATTGATGATGGGCGATCGCCCAGTCTTGGTGTCCCACGAGGGCCAGTTGAAATTTCCTGATGGCTTGAAGGGTGTTGCCTTTGAGGAGATACCCCAATCCTTCTGCGTAATGGGCCTCGGCAAGATCGGGCTGAATGTGAAGGGCTGCTCTCCATTCATCCATGGCCTGATCAAGTTGGCCCTTGCGTAAGAGGGCCACGCCATAGTTGTACGACACGAGGGCGGAGATATGGTAGTGCGTCGGCATGCTTTGAGGGTCTAGCCGTTGAGCATCCGACCATTGGGCAATCGCGCCGGTCAAATCCCCAATTTTGGCGAGCGCAACACCAAGATTGAAATGAGCATCGGCATAGCCGGATTGGAGACGGGATGCCTCTCGAAATTCATCGATAGCGATTTCGAGCTCGTCCGTTAAGTAGAAGTCGATTCCTAATCTCAGGTGATCTTCTTCGGGCCGACGGGCCTCTTCACTCTCTGATTCTACGGTCTGAGCTAGCAAGCATTGGGGCATCGTCAGTGACCCAAAAACCGTGACTATCCAGAGGAATATGCCCAACGTCGGTGTTCGGCAGCTTTGCGATTGACAGGAACGAATCCAAGATTTCATACGGCCGATCTCTCTTCGATGTCCTTTCAATGTATAAGGAATTCGAGGAAATTGGAAGGGACCGTGGGGAAGGCGAACGTGTTCTTCCTGATGATTAGCGGGGTCTCGACAGTCTGTAGCTCGTGGTGGAGCTGTCAGTCAGTTCCTGGGAACAGAGTCCAACATCAAGTGGGCGTAACGCGGCTAGGAGAACGATAATCGTTCGTCTCGAGAGGGAACATAAGGCAAGAGGTGTCTATGTTAGAAGGCACCTCTTGCCCCTTGAGATTTCGATCCATGAACTCCAAAGCCCAGGCTAGGCGTTCGAGGTAAGAGTTCTAGTCCTGGGACTTATCCAGGCAGCATTTCGATCGCCAAGGCGGAAACTCGTAGATGCTTCGCTGTTCGGAAAGAACTAGGCAGAAACAATTTCTTTAAAAAGATGGACATCCCGTTGTGGGAACGGAATCGTGATGCCTTCACGATCGAACGCCAGTTTCAGTTGTTCGTGCACATGAAAATAGACGTCCCAATAATCGTTCGGATGGACCCAGGGGCGAACGACGAAATTGATAGAGCTATCGGCATGTTCCGATACAAACACATCTGGCGCAGGACTTTTCAGGATTCGATCATCGGCGACGAGCGTTCGTTGAATGACTTCTTTGGCTTTCAGCACATCATCTCCGTAACTAATCCCGAACTTCATGTCCACGCGACGAAGCGATTCGGCATTGAGGTTGGTAATGCAGCCATTGGATAGAGGGCCATTGGGGATGATAATGCGCCGGTTGTCTAATGTGGTGAGAATCGTCACGAATATCTGAATTTCTTTGACGACTCCTAAAAACCCTTGGGCTTCGATCAAATCTCCGACTTTAAAGGGGCGAAAAAAGAGAATAAGAACACCACCGGCGAAATTGGCGAGACTGCCTTGGAGCGCGAGGCCCACCGCCAGGCCTGCCGCACCGAGCATGGCGATGAAGGATGTGGTTTCTATTCCGATCATCGAGGCGACGCTGATGAGCAGCAAGGCCTTGAGCAGAATGCCCGCCATGCTGGCCAAAAATCCTCGCAACGTGACCTCAACCTGGCCTCGTTCCATGGCTCGCTCAATGAGGGCAACGACCCGTTTCGTGAGCCACCAGCCGATAATCAGCGTGAAGACTGACAGTAAGAACTTGGGGCCATACATCAATACCAGATCTCTTGCCCAATTCGTCGTGTACTCTAATTGCTCCATGATGCGACTCCTCGTTTGGTTAAGGTGAGTGGAACATTCACCCACGGCTAGGAGCCGTGGCTCTCTGCAAGTTTGATAGAGAAACGAGGGGGAGATACGACTGTATTGACTATAGAGGAACTATGGAATGAAAAACGGTAAAAGTCTACTATTTTTTATGGTGAGGTGAATACCGTCTGCTGGAAACGCTCAGGGTCTGTGGTGATGGAAATACAAGAATATGGCTATGAACTGATTTTTTTCACGATCCGGTACGTAGTTGGAGAGGTGGTTGGTGGAATCGCGATAGGGTCCCACACGCCGGTTTTTTTGCTTCGAAACTCGTAGAGGCGTAATTTTTCGTGTTCCGCCTTGTTGACGGTCACTATGGCGATTTCGAACTGATACCCCACGTCGATTTTTTCACCAAACCGTATGGTTTTGGCCCATGTTGAATTTTCGGAGTTAATCCTGACCATTCCCTGCGGCCACCATTTGTCTTCGAATCCTTTAATGCGATGAACAAAAATCCACAGATAATTGCCTTTTGGCAGATGGGCCGTGCCTTTGATTTTCATCTGGGCTCCGACTTCATGACCATCTAAGGCAGGCTCGAGCACCTCGACGCTAAGCTGTGGCTGGCCATGCAGAGTCGTCGTTGATGAAAAGAGAACAAGAACAAGGGAAAGAATGATCGTTCTGTACCGGGTCTCTCGTGTGATATGGTCATCCATGACAAACTATCCCTTGGAATAAGGTCGTTTCACCGCAGTTTTAGAAATACGGGAAATACGTAATAATGAGAACAGCCCGCGACTATTCGAAGTAATTCCTTCCAAAAAATCGTCACGAATCGACTGATAGTGACGAGTGAATGTCTCATATATTGTGGGACCGCTTCAAGTCTGGCAGAGTAATGCCGGCGTCGATAGAAATGTTTGAGATGATGACATGGCCAATCTACCGTACAAGTACTATCATCCACTATCGTGCCTGCCATCGAAAGCCTGTTCCATGTGCTGCGGGAACACTAAGACCGGCCTATAAGAATACCCCTCGAGTGCTCAACGATCGAAAGTAATCATGATTTCCAAAGTGATCCATGGTCTGCATTTTTATAACCTCCGAGGTGATTTCTTCGGAGGTCTTGTCGCGGCGGTAATCGCGTTGCCACTTGCCCTGGCGTTTGGAGTTTCTTCCGGAGCGGGAGCGGTTACTGGACTGTATGGAGCCATATTCCTGGGTTTCTTTGCCGCCATGTTCGGTGGTACTCCTGCCCAGGCTTCTGGTCCGACCGGCCCTATGACAGTCGTCTTTGCAGGGATGTTTGTTTTATTTTCCGACGAACCAGCCCTTGTGTTCACGACGGTTATCCTTGGCGGAGGCGTTCTTATCCTGATGGGAGCGCTGGGCATCGGGCGATATATCAGTCTCGTTCCCTACCCAGTGATTTCAGGGTTCATGAGTGGCATTGGCGCGATTATCATCATTCTGCAAGTCGCTCCTGTTCTCGGATATCAATCGGCTGCTGGAGTCGTAGGCAATTTGATGGCTATTCCGGAGATCGTCAGTTCCCCAAAAGTCCATGCTACGGCCATCGGATGCCTGGCGTTGGTTATCATGTATGGGACTCCAGCCATGATCGGGAAGTATATTCCGCCATCTCTTCTCGCGTTGCTTGTTTGCACACCTGTCGCCAGGCTCTTTTTCCCCGATGCACCTGTGATCGGAGAGATTCCGCAGGGATTTCCCTCGATCATCGTTCCGACATTTCACGTTGATGCGTTAACCGTCATGGTCGAAGAAGCCTGTGTGATCGCCTTTCTTTGCGCGATCGATAGTTTGTTGACCTCACTCGTGTGTGACAACATGACGAGAACCCAACATGATTCAAATCGCGAACTCATTGGCCAGGGCATCGGAAATATGATTGCCGGTTTGTTTGGCGGACTGCCTGGCGCAGGCGCGACCGTGCGATCAGTGGCTAACATTCGGTCGGGTGGACGGACGCCGTTGTCGGGCATGTTGATGGGTGTGGTGTTGCTCGTCACGCTTCTCTGGCTCGGGCCACTCGCTGAGCAAATTCCCTTAGCTGTCCTTGCGGGGATTTTGTTGAAGGTTGGCGTCGATATCATCGATTGGCGGTTTCTTCGACATGTGTTTCAAGCCCCTCGAGCTGATGTGGTCATCATGACGATCGTACTGGTCGTGACGGTGGCTGTGGATTTAATCACGGCTGTAGGAGTGGGCGTGGTGTTGGCGAGTATCCTGTTCGTCAAGGAAATGGCTGATCTCGAGCTTGCGAACATGCGAATCATCACGGAGGAGCATCCGGAAATTCCCCTCACTCCGGAAGAAAATTCGATATTAGAAAGGAATGCCGGGAAAATTGTGTTGATTCATGTCGATGGACCCATGAGTTTTGGGTCTGCCAAAAATATGGTTCGTCGCTTAGAAACCGTTCCAGGACTGAGGGAATTTTCAAGCTGCGTGTTGGACGTATCAGATGTCCCTGCCATCGACGGAACCTCGGCGATGGCCATTGACGATATGCTTGGTATCATTCGCGCTCACAAGCAGCATTTGTTCTTTGTTGGCATGCAACCCCACGTGACCAAAGTCTTGAATGGACTCGGTGTCCTCTCAGAGATTCGCCCGGGGCACCGGTATGCTAAGCGACTCGATGCTCTGCGTCACGCTGCGCAGGCTGCTGGCTCAACCCACCCAGATGATCAACCGGTGACGCAGGCATAATCCTTCAATCCAAACGGAGAGATCATTGTCTTACACGTGAGGGAATGAAATTTCATCGGTTGATACTGCTATTGTTGGTGTTTACCTCGTCGGCTCGTTAGTCGCCACATATTACGGCTTGGACGTGACGTTTGGTTCATCGGAAACAGCATACCTAGAGGGAATCTCCACCTTCTTCGTGTATTCACTTCCTTTTTATTTTGCCTACCTCGGTGTCGCTTTGGTCATCGCTCCACGATTGGCAAGTCTGAACGTCCAATCGTTGCCAGACGTCTGTGTGCACTTCTATGGTGCAGGCCTTCGTCTGCCCGCTACATTTGCATCCGCTTTGTATAGTCGTTCCTGGAAAATATAAGTAGACGTGCTGTCAGAGGATGTGGTAGGCAACACGATAGGACGAGTCCAGTGCCTGAGGAAGACACTGGACTCTCTTTTTCAGATGTTCGTGTATGAGTAAGATGGATTTCTTCGGACTTACATACGGATAATTGTTCCACCAAGATTTTCCCACCCGGTCACTGAAGGTCCCCAGGCCGAACCATTCCACCACTTATGGTAGAGACGAGAATTGGTTCCCCGGGCGAAAATATCCAATCGATTCGGACCCCAAGAGACCACCCTCGGCTGTCCTATAATTGTGCCACCAAGATCTTCCCATCCGGTGAGTGAGGGCCCCCACGCCGAGCCGTTCCACCACTTGTGATAGAGACGTTTGTTGGTCCCAATGGCAAACACATCAAGACGATTTGGACCCCAGGCCACAACTTCAGGACTACTGCTTAGCGTACCTCCCATGTACTCATACCCGGTGACTGATGGGCCCCAGGCCGAACCGTTCCACCATTTGTGGTACAACGCCGAATTCGTGCCCAGGACGAATACATCGAGACGATTCGGGCCCCAAGCCACAGCCTTGGGTTGACCGATGATTGTGCCGCCCATGTTTTCATACCCGGTGACTGATGGGCCCCAGGCCGAACCGTTCCACCATTTGTGGTACAACGCCGAATTGGTGCCCAGGACGAATACATCGAGACGATTCGGGCCCCAGGCGACAGCTTCAGGATTGCTGGTAATCGTGCCGCCCATGTTTTCATACCCGGTGACTGATGGACCCCAGGCCGAACCGTTCCACCATTTGTGGTACAACGCCGAATTCGTCCCGATCACGAAGGCATCCAATCGATTCGCACCCCAAGAAACAACTGGACCAGAGGGCATGGGGCGTGCCGCTTGCCGAACCGCAGCTTCTGCGTTGAGGAATGTCCCAATCGGTTTGTTTGGGTCTGTGACAACGGCAGTTCCTGTATTTCGAAGGATTGTTCGAATCTCAGCATGTGTGAGATTGGGATTGGCCTCCAACAATAGAGCAGCGGTACCCGCAACTTTCGGAGTGGCCCCAGATGTTCCACCAAACCCGTTTCGAACTGCGGTGTCGGAGGAACTACTGGCGGTCACATCGTGAGATGAGTCACCAGGAGCACAAACAACGACACGGTTTCCAAAGTTGCTAAACCCGGCTCGTCGGTTTTCTGTGGGATGATATTCTGTTGCGCCCACCAGAATGGAGCCTGTTGCTGGGATAGGATTGCCAGAGTCATCCACGCCAGCGTCGCGGTTGCCGTTGCCGGCCGCGACACAAACGACGACACCATGAGCAATGGCGGTGCGAATCGCGGCATTCACCGAAGGCACCATTTCATAATTCCCAAATGTACTGGTTTGTACTTCGAGAATAATGACCTTTCGCCGACCATTGCTGTTAGCTGTACGGACCCAATCGATACCTCGTGCCCAGGCATTGCCACCAAGAGAAGGGCCTGGTCCACTATCCGCCTGGACTGGCCACAAGGTTGAATTAAATGCGAATCCAGCCATTCCCAAGTTGTTGTCAGCCCCACCCGCGATACCCATGACCGCCGTCCCATGGGACACGGATGGACCTGTGGAGACATTCGTCCCTCCATCATATGAATTGTAGGCACGATTCAGATCAAGTCGGCTGGAAAGGTCTTGGTGGGTTGTGCGGTATCCCCAGTCAATGTCGGCAATGACTACATTTTTTCCACTGGCAACATCCCATGCTTGATTGGCACGACATCGAAAGATGTACCATTGATTTTCATGACCAGTAACGGGATTTACCGCGACTTGATCAGAAGTACCGACGAGCGGTTCATTCAGTGGACTGAGCGGAGGAATCGCGCGTGGCACGGCGACGGCTCGTTCAATTTCGGGTAACTGACTTAATTCACGGGCAATGTTTTCCGTATTAGCCGTATCAGGGAAATGTAACGTGATAAAGCTGCTCAAGTTAGGAATATTGGAATCTTGCCCCCGAGCAAATGCTTGTGCTGTCATGGCATCTTGTTCAGACATTTGAATGCTGGGCTCTGCATGGAGCAGCCCGTAATCTTGCAATTTTTGATTGAGGTTCGAAAGGGTGCCAGCTGATGGGCTTGCAATCATGCCAGATCGCCCGGTTGGTAAACTACTGAGCTGTGGTTGGACTCCATCACGGAATTCGACTTCTACCATTCCAGGTTCAAAAGTATCAGACATACTCGTTTCGGGAGAGTCACTAATAGGACCGAAGCGGTCCAATCCGTCGTCCGCTTCCATCAAATTTTCAGACGCGGTCTCTCCCATATCACCAGTAGGCATAGAGTCTGACTTCTTCTCGCTTTCCATCATGCCGCTTGGCATGTCACGGGAGCTGTGCTGTTTGGTTGGACCACCATTGGGCATGTCCCCACCAGCAGATAAAGTGCTCGAATTTCCGTTCGGCATCTCATAGCTACGAGCCTCTCGACTCATGCTGCCAGTCGGCATATCCTGTTTTTGTTGATTCTCGGGCTCTTCTCCCATTGGCATATCATGACTGTTTCCCACATTATCCATACGATGTCCTCCTGAGCATTCATACCTTAGCAAATGAATTGATTATCAAGAGAAGGAAAATGAAACATCCCCAGCACAGTTTGCGCTTATCCGTTCACTGGTAATTGGGTTGAGAATAAAATGATATCTATTCACCTCCTTTCTGGTGTTGATCTCAAAGCGCAATAATCCTGAGGGAACCTTGGGTGGTAAAATGACTGTGCCGGAGCGCAGAACTTCTAGAAACTCTGTCGTCTTAATTCATGAATGTGTAAGTTGCAGAAGTTGTTCCAAGAAAGCCGCTAGCGAATTGGTTATCCCAAGGCTCTCAAAAACTGGTGTTTCTATTGAAGTGTGGTGCTGAATTTAGTTATTTCAGATACGAAAGTAGCTGGTGACTTATTATCTAAAACGATACAATTGATCTAAAATTAGATACATAAGAAGCCGAGTAGAGGAGCTGAGAGCTATGAGGAAAAATGGGAAAGGAAAAGGAGTGATTAGGGAACACAGAGCAAGCGTATCTACTTGCTCTACACGGTCATTTCCAGCTCATCACTTCCGTGGCGATCCTGGAAGAAGCTGCAAGTACATTGCATCAGTCGACGGCTCTCATCCGTAAAGGGGTTGCTGTGGTTTCTTGTAGAAGGCCGAGAGGATTTCGCTTATCCAGAAAGAGCTTGTCCACGTGCTCCTCTGTACGATGCTAATCCAATGACACTTCCCACATTCGATGTAGATCTGAACAGAAGTCAACCACCGCCCATAGTCAATAAAAAGATTCCACGCTTTAGCCTCGAAGGTTGTTCGAGTCTTGCTTCCCCAGAATGTGTGACTCGGGCCTAACGACGTTTGTCACTCTTGGCAAAGGTGGTCATCTTGATGAGGCATTGCCCGTGTATTTAGACCATTCGAAAGCAATGTTCGAGGTAAGTTGAACCGACGCTGCTTCTCGGATAAATGGGTGTTGCCTGCCATACTGAGAGCAACCCTTAAGATAAGGAAGAGACGTCACGATGCAAGAGCGAACCTATATGAGTAACATCGAGCTGACACGTTTGACATTTTTAATGGATCCTCCCATAGTATTGTGCAACTTCGAGATTACCGTACAGACGAAGTTTCTTCCTAAGTTCCTAGGAGGGTATGCCGTGATAGGCAGTGATGGTGACTTATCCTTGAGTCAAGAGTAGAGTTTTTGCTGGCTCCCGCAGACAGACAGCACTAGTCCCCTCTGGTAACTCACTACAAAAGAGACATACCCTTTTCGAAATCCCTGGTTGTAGGCTTAAATCGAGAGGTAGTTTAGCCGATAAGGCCTTGTGCTTGTTGATGGGACACTGAAGGGATATTGGAGCGGGAAAGGGGATTTGAACCCCCGACCCTCGCCTTGGCAAGGCGATGCTCTACCACTGAGCTATTCCCGCTCTCGGATTCGGTATGAGTTTCGATTCTAGTATTGCGTCCGAAAGGTGTCAAGCAAGCCTGGGATCTCAAGTTGCCTTACACGAGTATTATGATGCTAGAGACTCTGACCGAGAATACCATAGTCCTGATCGGTGGCCTCATCGCTGGATTCCGTGGAGTCCGTTGAGTGCGATTCACATGTACTTGTGTTACTTTTTGATTAAAGCGCTTGGTTGCTCGGGGAATATAGGAATATAATGATAGTAACGTCTGTTATCGTCAGATTTCCTTCCTTCTGAGTAGAATCATTTAGTTGATCGCTGCGATCTTTCATGCCGTATGTTTGACGTTAAAGACGTTCAGGATAATTCTCTTTTCTCAACCTTGCGATTATTTGAAAAACTCATACAATAATCAATAATAGAAGTTTTTCTATCCTAGAAATCATTGGAGGGGTCATCATGCATGTGAGTGTTATTGGAACAGGTTATGTTGGTTTGGTCACCGGAGCATGTTTTGCCGAGTATGGCATTGATGTGACCTGTATGGATGTTGATTCCAAACGGATTGAAAAATTAGAGAAAGGCGAAATCCCATTTTTTGAACCTGGATTGGCTGAATTGGTGATCAAAAATGCCAATGCTGGACGACTGCATTTTACTACGGATCTCACGAAAGCCGTCGATGAAGCGCTGGTCATCTTCATTGCCGTGGGAACGCCATCACGGGAAGATGGGTCCGCAGACTTGTCATTTGTCGATGAGGTGGCGAGAAGTATTGGTAGCCGAATGACCGGCTACAAGGTGGTCGTGACCAAATCCACGGTCCCAGTGGGCACGGCGCAGCGAGTGCATAAATTAATCGAGGAAAATCAGACAACGCCACAAAAGTTTGGCGTTTGTTCCAATCCTGAATTTTTACGGGAAGGTTCGGCCATAGAAGATTTCATGCGGCCCAATCGCGTCGTAATCGGTGCTGATAGCGACGCGTCCATCGCCATCATGAAAGATCTCTATCGTCCCTTGTATCTGATCGAGACTCCGATCGTCATTACCGATGTTCCGACTGCTGAAATGATCAAGTATGCGTCCAATGTCTTTCTCGCGACGAAAATCTCCTTCATCAATGAAATGGCGAATCTCTGCGAGAAGGTCGGGGCGGATGTTCAGGTCGTCGCGAAAGGCATGGGACTGGATAAACGGGTTGGGTCAAAGTTTCTCCATGCGGGACCGGGCTATGGCGGATCCTGCTTTGGAAAGGACACAGCCGCGTTAATTCATATCGGTGAGCAGGCCGGGTATGAAATGAAGGTGGCCAAAGCTACCAAGCTCGTGAATGAACAACAGCGGGGCCGCATGCTCGACAAGATTCGCGAAACGCTTGGAACGGTACAAGGTAAGACGGTGGGCATGCTAGGCCTGTCGTTCAAGCCGAATACCGATGATATTCGAGATTCTCCAGCCTTAGCGATCGCGGAGCAATTGTTGAAGGAAGGCTGTACGGTTCGTGCGTATGATCCCGAGGCGATGGAAGAGTCATTAAAGGCGGTCAATGGCCTTGTTCCATGTCAAGACGCCTATCATACGGCTGAAGGGACAGATGCGCTCATCCTTGTCACGGAATGGAACCAGTTTCGAAACCTCGACTTTGAGCAGCTCAAGACCCTTGTCAAGTCTCCTTGTTTAATTGACTTGAGGAATGTTTATGACCCAGGTCGGGTGGCGGAGAAGGGCTTTTACTACGTTTCTGTCGGGCGACCACCCGCTGGCGCTCGACCTTCCTGAGACGATAGGTAGAGAAATGGTGAAAGCTCGCCATGAGCCATGTCTTCTAAGGATTGTTCGTGGGTCGGGTGGCTAACGCTGTCTGAGTGATCTCCTCACGGACAAATACGCTTCCGTGTCAGGATCGTCGCATTAAACTCGTTGGAACATCTGTCGGCTTGCGATCATTTCTCGTATTTCGCGTATGGCTCCGAGAAATATATTCCAGAAGTCAGCCCAGAAGCCAGCGATGAATAACGTTCCACGAATCAGGACTTCGGTTTGTAGCCCATCCGGTCCAGGACTTTCATGATGCGCTTCGTGAGTTTCGGATCGGCATCACCGAGCGCATCAGCCAGGGGCGCGACGGCAGGCTTTCCTATTTTTCTTAAGATCTCTGTTGCTGATTGCCGCATTTCATCTTCTTCAGAAACCAGCAGCGGAATGACTTCGGTGACGGATGGTGCCCCGATTTTAATAAGGGCATCGTAGGCGCGATGCCGGACATCTCCCACCTCATCTTCCAGTGCATGCACTAAGGGCTTGACCGCTTCTTCAGCTTTGAGCTCACCCAAGATTTCGGCTGCATACTTTCTGTTTAACCAGTGTGTGTCGGACAGGTCCAACAACGCCGCTTCCACTTTTTGGACGTTAGGATCTTTAGCGCGAATGCGAAACTGCTTGACGAATCGCTTTCCGTCTTCTTCAATGACGCGAAGGGTTGCGCCGTCGCCTACTTTGATCTTCTGAAGGTCTTCTAACGCTTCGTCTGCGACATCGAGCAAAACCGTTTTCCCGTCATACGCTAACAATTCAACTTCTATCTGCTTCGCCTCAATATTGATCGCGGTGACGTTTTCCGTTACGAGATTAAACCCATCCTTTTTGGTCCCGCCTTTCGGGCCGATTTGAACGAGTTGTACAGGTGATTCGTCTGCCATGATGACTCCTTCATGATTGATGTGAAACTCATTTATGATTTTGTTGAATCTGGTATCCAGCCAAGACTGCTCAACGCGCCTTCTGCCGTGTCTCGAACCATCTCATTTTCATCTTCTAACAATGGGACAAGGGCGGTTACGACTCGTTTGTCTCCTAACCGGGCTAGTGATTCCGCGGCATTTCGCCGGACAAGCCAATCTTCATCGGCAAGAGATTGCACCAAGGGGTCAATGCACCGGGGGTCGCCTATTTTCCCTAATGCCTCAGCGGCATGCCGTCGAACGATCCAACTGGATCCTTGCAATTCTTGAATCAATGCGTCAGTCGCCCGAGAGTCGCCAACCTTTTTCAAGACCCGTGCGGCATCTTCCCGAAGTGTGGCGTCCATCAGGGCGCCCACGAGCGCTGGTACGGCTTCGGGGTCTCCAATCCGCTCCAATGCCCATATGGCAGCATTGCGGACTGCCCCATCTTTATCATTTTGCAAAGCTTGAATGAGCGGTTGCACTCCTCGAGGTGATTTAATCTTGCCCAGCGCCGAGGCGGCTTGTTCTCTCACCATCCATTCTTCATCTTCGGCCAATGCTTCGATGAGGGGATCAACGGCAGGCTCACCCATTTGCGCGACAGCACTCGCCGCCGCCTCTCGAATGACCAGATCACCTTCCAAAAAGAGATTGATCAGCTTAGGGATGGCGACTTCTCCGATTTGGCTCAGGTTCGTCGCAGCATGATTACGAAGCTCCTCGTTGTCATCACGCAGCGAGGCTAAGAGTTGTTCAACGCGGTTAGATTCCTCCATCGCTATTCCTTTCCGGCCCAAGCCTCTTCATCCAATTGAGCGTCAAGGGCTGCCAATTTGTCAAGGATGATTCCAGAGTTGTAGGAAATGAGTCCATCTCGATCATTTTTCAATTTTTTGAAAAGCTCAGCATGCGGGCGTAAGACTTCCACGTCCTTGATTTTCTCGAGGGCTTCGACCGCTAATACGCGAAGCGGGCGAATAGGAATGCTTTCGACCAATAAATCCACAGGACGTGCATCACCCAGCAGTCCCAAGGATTTGGTCGCCAGCTCTTTGACGCCGGTATCGCGGTCTACGCGTAGTCGCTCCATGAGCGGTTCAACCGCTCGAATATCGGCGATTTTGCCTAAGACATCCGCCGCCGCTTCTCTAACGACCCAGTCATCGTCTTCTAAATATTCAATTAAGATTTCAACCGCAGGCCTCCCGAGGGGGTGGAGTTTAATGACCGCCTCCTGCCTTGCGCCTTCCCTGAGTTCCGATTCCTCAACATTGGCGAGTTCGTTCATGATTTCATCGATACGATCTCGTATGGCCCCAAGTTTTCGAAGCGTTTCAATGGCCATGTGACGAATGGCTGAATCTCCCATCACGTCGATCAAGGCATCGGCAGAGCGTGGGTCTAGCAGAGAGTCGAGTATAGTCGCAGCGGTAACACGGGCTGATTCCTCGGGATCGCGAAGCATGTGTGTCAGAGGATCAATCGATGTCGGAATCTCTCCAAGCAAAGCGGTTACCCGTTCTCGATAGCGTTCATCCTTCAAGAGTTCGACGAGGGCCGTTGCGGTGGGTTCATCCACAATGCCAGCCATTTGTTCCAGCGAAGCAATAGCGGCATGGCTTACAGCCTCATTATGATCCGTGATCATGTCAACCATCGCGGGGCCGGCATGGGGATCTCGGATGCGAGCTAACATTTTGACCGCTTCAACTTTATACTCTGGAGTTCCGCCCTTCATGGCTTCAATCAGTCCAGTGACGGCCTTCGGACCACCCTTCAGGCAGGCCACGGTTGACCGCATACGACGCCAGTCTTCTTCGTGATTGAGCTCGGAAATGAGGGTTTCTAGAGTTTCTTTCGGCATAGTGAGTGCTGGTGTCTTAACGCATTTATAACCGTACTTGCCCTGGTCTCCACCCTAGACGAGCCAGTGTTTCCTTGACATGAAATCGAATATTGTCATCCGTTTCATGTTTATACATGGCCACGAGCGGGGAGAGTGCCGTCTTCCCGAAGAGGGTCAAGGCATCGGCGGCTTCAACGCGGATTAAAGTGCTTCTGAGCGCTTGTTGGAGTGTCGGAATCGCGCGTTCGTCTCCGATTTGTGCCAGCGCTTTCACCGCTGCTTCGACCGTTGGAAGTTCTTCTTGGTACAACGCATCTTCACAGGCAGCCATCCGGCCTTCGTAGTTCTTCGTGATTAAACCTTCCACAATCTTGGTCAAAGTTGGAAGTGCCCTGGGGTCACCGATCTTGCCAAGAGCCATAATGGCCTGGCTTCGTAGGGACGGTTGATCCATGACCGATAACAGAGTGTCAATAGCCTTCCGGTCACCTATCTCGCCAATCGCTCGAATCGCGTCTTGTCGAACAGCGGTGTCAGGATCATTCGTTATCCGATCCAGCAAAGGCTCCACGGCAGTTGGTGGCTTCAGCAAGGCTAAAGCTTCAATGGCGCGTAGGCGAATTTTCCAGTCTTTGTGCTGAAGGAGTTCTAAGAGTGGAGGTATTGAGGTTTCTCCCAATGCACAGATGGCTTCGCCGGCATTATCACGCACGGCTGGGACTGTATCTTGGAGTAAGAGGAGCAGGGTATCGATTGCTCGAGGGTCTCCAATTTTGCCGAGGGCCTTGGCCGCATGGCTCCGGACAATCCAATTTGGGTTCAAGAGCGCAGAAACCAGCGCATCAACGACACGTTCATCGCCGTTGACGGCAAGAATCGATGCCGCAATTTCCTGGACGTTGGTGTCTTGATCTTGTAAAGACTGTCCGAGCGGTGGAACAGCGAGTTCGCCAAGCGCGGTCAGCGAAGTGGTGGCCGCGACGCGTACCGATCGGTCTGAATCTCTCAGCGCGCGAATAAGTGGCAGGACACTTCGAGGATCTTGAAACTGTCCAAGGGCGGCTGCGGCGTCTTCACGGACACCCCAGTCGTGGTCGTTGAGAGCTGAAATATGTTCCGCCACGCTGTCCGCCATAAATAGACATTCCTAAGTCGCATTCGGGGTAGACCAGGATCGACCACACAGCTTTCATGAGCCATTTTGTGATGGGTATGACAACCCAAAAACGGCCATTCACGGTAGCACAGGGTTTTTGGGACGGTCAACTTCCGGAAACTCTCAAACAACCGGCGGTTACCCGGTACGTATAGGTTCTTGAGAGAAAGATTTCAGTAGCGAAATAATCATCAGTACGATGATAAATGCGAAAGGGAAGGCCGCGATGATAGACCCCGTCTGAAGCGCTTTCAGCCCGCCCGACCACAGTAAGACGGCTGCAGAAACTGATTGAATGATCCCCCATGTGAATTTGATGCGATTCGGGGGGTTGAGATTCCCATGGGTGGTCAAAGTCCCGAGCACAAAGGTAGCCGAGTCAGCCGATGTAATAAAAAAAGTGCCGATGAGAAAAATGGCAATCATGGACATGAGCGTACCCATGGGAAACTGCTCGAGGACCGTGAATAACGCCACTTCAATCCCATTCTCGTCGATGGCCTCTTTAATGGCGACATGGTCGAACATTTCGAGTGAAATCGTCGTTCCGCCAAAGACCGAAAACCAGAATGCGCAAAACAGCGTTGGCACAAGGAGAACCCCTGAAACAAACTCTCTCACAGTGCGGCCTTTGGAAATCCTTGCGATGAACGTTCCGACGAATGGGGCCCATGCAATCCACCAAGCCCAATAGAAGAGGGTCCAGTTATGAATCCAGGTCGAATCCGTAAGCGGAGCCAAATTGAGGCTCATGGTCGGTAAATTTTGCAGGTAGCCTCCGAGGGCTGAAGAAAAGACTTCCAAGATGAATTGTGTGGGTCCTAAGAAAAGCACGAAACAGAGGAGAGTGGATGCCAAGGCCATATTCAGATTACTCAGGTATTTAATGCCACGCTGTAATCCGGTCTGAGCCGACAGCATGTACAAAACCGTCACGATGCCTATCAAGAGCAATTGAGTGGTTAACGTATTTGGAGTGCCGAATAAGTATGAAAGTCCCCCGCTAATCTGAACAGCGCCGAACCCTAACGAGGTTGCCACCCCGAAGACCGTCGCAAATACCGCAATAATGTCAATGACGGCCCCAGCTACGCCTTCGCTTTGAGTTCCCAGGATGGGCTTGCAGCTCAGACTGATTAGGCCTGGCATATTTTTCCGGAATTGGAAATACGCTAACACCAAGGCCACCATGGTGTAGATTCCCCATGGGTGTAAGCCCCAATGGAAAAAGCTATAACGGATCGCCATTCGTGCGGCTTCTGGCGTATCAGGCAATCCTTTGGGAGGATCATAAAGGTGAGAAAGGGGTTCCGCTACCCCCCAAAACACCAGGCCAATTCCCATGCCTGCACAGAAAAGCATGGCAAACCAGGTCGGTAATGGAAATTCTGGTTTGGCCCTGTCCTTGCCCAGAGGAATGTTGCCATATCTGGAGAAAATAAGGGCAAACGACGTAAGCAAAAATGCTGATGCAGAAAGGACATAGAACCAGCCAAAAGCATTCAGGAGAGATTGTTGAATAGACCCGGTGACTTCTGCGAGGTTCTGCGGGGCCAACGCTCCCCAGATGAGAAAGGCTAAAGCCAGCAGAAACGAAGCTTTAAAAACGATGGTCGTGTCGCGAATGCTCATAGGATCTTTTGGGGATAGCATAAATCCAGGGTCGGTACAAGCCAAGTGATGATTTCGTGACTGGTACTATCCCTTTAAAAACTGATCAGTTTTCTATTCTCACGAAAGATCGGGTATGGGTTTGTGGTGATGACCATTGAAATAGAAAGCTGGCCAAAATCTATTAAATATAAGGTGTTTTTTAAGAAAATATCCATAAGGGCTTGATGAATTGCCAGCTTGAGGGTTGCGGGATCATCTGAGAGCCGTTAGACTGGAATTCGGTGTTTAAGGCTTCCTGCGACACGTAGGATCGCAAGAAGCCTTTTGTGTTTCTGCCTCATTTCTTTACCTCAAGCCCGGTGCTTGGATTGGGCGTAGCAAAACTGGAGGCCAATTATGGCGAAAGAACAACAGTATGGCGATAACCCCATTGCGCAACGAAAAACTGATCAATACAAAAAGGAATACGTCCATGGGTTTGTCAAGAAATGGGATGCCTTAATCGATTGGGAAGCTCGAGCTTCAAGCGAGGGGGATTTTTTCATTCGAATTCTGCAGGAACGAGGAGTGAGGCGCGTTCTTGATGTGGCCACGGGGACGGGATTTCACTCTATCCGGCTTCTCCGGGCTGGCTTTGACGTCACGAGTGCTGATGGCAGTCCTGAAATGTTAGCCCAAGCGTTTGAAAATGCCAGAAGGGCCGGTTTCATCATGCGAACGGTCCATGCCGATTGGCGATGGCTCAGCCGCGATATTCACAATAAGTTTGACGCAGTAATTTGCTTAGGAAATTCCCTGACTCATCTGTTTTCAGAGCAGGATCGGCGTAAGGCCTTAGCCGAGTTTTATACTGCGCTCACCCATGAAGGCGTGCTGATCCTGGATCAGCGAAACTATGACGGGATTCTCGAAAATGGGTTCACGTCCAAGCACGTCTATTATTATTGCGGCGACAATGTGAGCGCCAAGCCCGAATACGTAGACGAAGGACTTGCACGATTTGAGTATCAGTTTCCAGACGGCTCTCAGTATCATCTCAATATGTACCCGCTTCGAAAAGAATATACGCGTCGGTTAATGCATGAAGTAGGCTTTCAACAGATCAAAACCTATGCCGATTTTCAAGAAACGCATCGAGTCGAAGATCCGGACTTTTTTATCCATGTCGCGGAAAAGCGGTATAAAAACGAGGAAAGATCGCTGAACCCGGTGTCAGCGGTCGGTTATTCCCAAGCCGTTGATGTCGCGAGAGATTATTATAATAGTTCGGATGCTGATCGGTTTTACGCCATGATTTGGGGAGGGGAGGATATTCACGTCGGCCTTTATAAAAAAGAGAGTGATACGATTTTTGATGCCAGTCGGCGGACAGTCGAAAAAATGGCCTCTTTGGTGAGGGGACTGGACTCAAGGAGCCATGTACTCGATATTGGATCGGGGTATGGAGGGTCGGCGCGGTATTTGGCGAAGACGTATGGATGTCAGGTTGGGTGTCTGAATCTCAGCGAAATTCAAAATAAACGGAATCGTGAACTCAACCGGACGCAAGGGCTGAGTTTGGCGATTAACGTGGTTGATGGGAGTTTTGAGGATATTTCATTACCCGATGGATCAGTCGATATTGTCTGGTCGCAAGATGCCATATTGCATAGTGGGAATAGGCGAAAAGTTCTGGAGGAAGTTGTTCGGGTGTTGGCGAAAGGTGGCCAATTTATATTCACTGATCCGATGCAACGTGAAGGTTGTCCTGCGTCCACTCTTCAACCGATCCTTGATCGTATTCACCTCGATTCATTAGGCTCAATACCCTACTATCAAAAAATGGCCGCTGAGCTGGGTCTGAAAGAAATCCAAGTGGTAGACCTTTCAGAACAACTGGCCAATCATTATGCGCGAGTGCTCGATGAAATTACGGCCAACCGCAATACGCTCATTCGTGTTTGCAGTGAAGAGTATATTGAGAAAATGAAGGAAGGCCTCCAGCATTGGATTGATGGAGGAACCGCAGGTCACTTAACCTGGGGGATTCTGCATTTTCAGAAAGAGTAGGGAATAAAGCGAAAAAACGGGTGGATAGCCGGCCAAAGGCTGGAAACGAAAGCACCGCTCAATGTGGTGACTAAGAGAAACTTACCGCTCTATTTTTAATTCTTTGGCAGGTTTGGCAAAGTCTCCAGATGTTCCAAAACGTCCTTCGAGCCCTAAGACATTCGAAGTATCTGTGTACTCGATGTCCTTTGTGGGGTCTTTCTCCTCAAGGGCAGGTTCCCATCCCAACTTTTCAAGTGTCTCTCGTACGACTTTCTTAAGGGCGCTTGACGCAGTGAGTCGCGTAGTCGCAAAAGCAAGTACCCGTTCGCTCTCTTTTCCAACTTTTGAAATTTCAGGGTCGTGCAGGAAAGAAACAAGAGGCTCGACGGCATTGTCCCCGACGAGCACGAGGGAGGCGGCGGCATAGTCGCGCAGCACAATATCCTTAAGGAGCAGTATGAGGTCAGGAATAACTCTGGGATGTCTGAAATGCCCTAACGCCGTAGCCGCGGCTTCTTTGACGAGCTGTTCTTCGCTGATGATACAGCCTGGTGTTGGAGTACCCTCCTGGTGAATGCCTTTCCCTTTCAAAGCGTCGAGGACGGCAGGAAGAGCACGCGGGTCACCGATCATGCCAAGTGAAGCGATCGCATGCCGTTTGACCGCTCCATCTTTCATGGTTTCAATCAAGGCATCGACAGCCGCTGGATCACCGATATTTCCTAAGGCAATCGTCGCATCTTCCCGAACGGCCCGGTCAGGGTCTTTGAGGAGTGCAATCAAGGCTTCGACGACACGTGGCTCTTTTACCCAAGCCCGGCCTATTTGATAGTCCGTTGTCATGCCACCCAACGCTCGGACCCCATGGCAACGGACCACGAAGTGCGGATCTTTAAGGGTTTCGAGTAAGGCATCAACCGACGCGGGCCCGATGTACACGAGGGCGGTCCCAGCGGTTTCCCGAACGATTTTAGAAGTGTCTTTGAAAAGTTTGATGAGTGTGGGAATGCCCTTGGAGTCTCCTATCTTCCCCAATGCTTCCGCGGCAGCGCTCTTGACTGCGCCATCCCGGTCACGACAGGCTATACTCAATGCCTGAACCGCCTGTGGATCTTTAATTTCACCGAGAACTTTAGCCGCCTGTTCTCTGACCTTCCATCTCGTATCTTTCAAACAGGTTATCATGCGTGGGGCAACGGATTGGCCCATCGAAGACATGGCTTGAACGGCCTCGCTCTGTACCTCCATCATGCTGTCATTAAACAATGTGACGAGACCATCAATGGCCTTTGGACCTCCGATCTTGGCGAGTGCCCATCCGAGTTTTGCACGCACGGCCCAGTAGTCATCTTCAATCGCCGATAAAATCGAGTCGATGGTGCTGGGATCACCCAATTTTGACAAGGCGGTCGCGGCCTCCTCACGCGTCGCATCATCGATATCTTCTAGTGCCTCAAGCCACTCTTCAACTGTCTGGGGCATAGTGTTCCTTTTTATCGTAAGATGAATTTAATAGTCTGGGTCCTGTGAGTAGGGTTGCGTGTGGCTACAAATTATGGTCAATTTTTGAGCCCCACGGCCTTGGACGCACTGGTCCAGAGATTTGTCATATTCCAGCATTCCAGTCAACGAGACCGTAAAGAAAAAGCTGAATGTATAAGTCCCAAATTGGTATTTTCCTGGTTTAAGCTGTAATTCTTTGCTTTCAGTGGTGGAATACGCGACAGTGCTCACTGGATCGTGAATCCAGATGAGCGGAGTGATCCCTGGCACTTGCCATTTGGTCGGTGGATTAAGGGCGCTGGGATCAACGGTGATCGAAAACTTACGGAGTAACGGGTTCGTGGGTTCATCCGCCAGGATCGTTGAGTTGAACCCAAGACAGCTTACGGTAAGCAAGGCCAAGAATAGAACAGGTCTCACGGTAAAAGGCTCCCTCTTCCGCCTAGTATAAACTTGCGGGCATTTCATTTTCAGTTGTTCGGTGTTCAGGCACTGTTTTGAAGATTTCATCAATTGCCTGGCTTTCCCACTCGGTATGCGTCTTCAAACCCAGGGCATACAGAATGGTGGCACCGGTGTCTTGTAAAGAGATCTTTCGGGAAATGGTTATTCCCTTCTTGACATTATTGCCTGACGCAATCCAAGGCACCTTGGGGCTAAGAGCTTCGGCCGACTGTTGAGATATGGCACTATTGCCATTCTTGCCTGTGTCGGTAGGTCCCGCTGCATTCAGACTTGTAATGAGGAACATGGTCTTGTCGAGAACATCGAGTTCTCGATAATTGTCTCGAATTTTACCTATCGCAGAATCAATTTCGCTAAGTGACTGTTTGTATTGCTCAGAATTCCAACCATATTTCTTCCCGCTCCGTAAAGCGGTTGGCATATGAACAAGAAGAAGGTTGGGGACTTCGATCAAGCGGAATCCATATCCCTTCTCACTCGTGACTTTTTTGAGGTAGTCACGCACGTATATGGCGATCGTATCGGGATTACATTGTGGTTTGGCGATACCGCAGGTTTGAGAGTCTACATAGATTTCAGGCCTGGAAAGTTGATAGAAACGTTCATCCATGAAAAAGACGGCGCTATCACGTCCTCCGGCAAGGTCCATGTAATCGAAGACTGTAGGGGATCGTAAAAAAGATCGAGCAAAATCATATTCTTCCCACGCTGAAGTCACACGATGTTTGCTGATGGGGAGTCCTGTCAATAACGAAGCCATAGCCGGAACAGTTAAGGGAGGAGAGAGCGATTCAGCTGACCAGGAAACCGCACCTTCTTTGGCAAGGTTGGCTACGACAGGCATGGATCCAGATAAGATCCCCTCCTTTCCAACGCCCTCCAGAACGATCATGATGACATGGTCAGGCTGCGTCGCCGCTACATAAGGAATGCCGGTTAGGAGTGTCAACGCAAAAACAGAGAAAGATAGGCAGAGTCTACGAAAGCCAGAGGAAGAGAGTTTTGTCGATTGAGTTGTATACGTTACTTGAGCGTTCATGTTTCATCATCCGGTATGACTGTATTAATAATAGCTTCGTCAAATTTCTCAACATTAGCATGTGAATTTTCAGGCGGTCAACCAACAAGAAGGCCCGCATAATCCAGGAATTTAGTACTGGTACGATATGGGTCGGTTGGGCAAAAACCTCTCGGCTCCCCTTGCGTATGACTGTACGTTCCAGTTAAGACAGCCAAGGCGGAATTGAGTAAGGAAAAGGCCACTCGTTATGCCACACGACAATAATTTCCAACATTCAAAATACTCCCGTACAAATCCGGGGGAGCGTGTTCTCTACCCGGTGTATCAAGAAGGAAAAAGCGTTGGGAGTCCTGGATGGATCGCGGGCATGGGTGAATCCATCGATCGGATGATCAAGTCGGGAGTGCGGGGCGTTTTGTTCATGAGTGGAAATCCATACAGTGATCTGTTTGGAAGTGGGAGGCTTGATGAAGTGGGAGGGCTCAAACGGGGGTATTCACGGGGTATACCAGGAATCGAATCGTTATTGAGCCTTCTTCGTCCTGATTCTAACGGGATTGGAAATGCTGATGATGTGCAGCTTCCTCTCCGCAATGCTCCTGAATGCTGGGGGAAATTGGACAATGCGGTTCAAGACGTGGGGAATTTCTCGTCGGCGTATATCAATGCCTTTCAAGGGACAGTTGACAGCACAGCCCAAGGATCGTTGCGTGTCGCACGCTATTTGTGGTCTAACGTGAACCACCATCTTGGTCGTGCTAAGGCTGTCCTTGAACTGCTGGAATATCTCGAAGATTGGGCGAAAGAACAGTCTTTCCAACCCAACGAACGGTTGCTCGTGCAGGCCCATGGTCATGCCGGGCAGCTTTTGAGCATTCTGTCAAACTTGGTGATGTCCGAAGAGTCCTCCAACCGCCAAATTCTTTTCCAAGTATTGTCCGCGCATCATGACCGTACTGGAGACCCCGATCTGAACCCCGATCGCTTGGAGCGTCTCTACCGTAGATTGACCGAGCAGACCTTTTTGGGCGGTGCCCTGTTAGACGTCGTGACCTACGGCACGCCGGTTCGTGGAGGCTGGGAAACATCCGGAATAGGGAAGTTATTGCATATCGTGAATCACCGTCCGGTTCGAGGGGACGGGAAAAAATGGTTAGCAAAAATGGAGTTGCCGCAAATTGCCTGGGAAATTCCAATGCTGTCGGGTGGTGATTACATTCAGCAGCTAGCTGTCGCTGGCACGGATCATTCGTTGGAGTCATCAGCGCAAGAGTTCGTCAATCAGGAAATTCGGGAAATTCTTGAACCCTACGATGGATTTGAGCGTTGGTTGGAATGCGTCCGCCGAGGGACACGTTGTCACAACGATGGAACCTGCCTTCTCGTTGATTATCAGGTCAGCGGAGAATCCAACCCTAGGACCCACCTCTATGGTCATGGCTACTATACCCAAGTGCGTACGATGTTGTTCCATCACTCGCAAATCGTAAGTCAGTTTTATTCACGCTGAATAGAAAATTCTTGTTGATTAGGCCGATTGAACCAGCCAGACGAGTCTAAAGACACATTGATTCTTAGGAAAATCCTGTGGTATTCCTTCGATCTTTGCTTATCCTCACAACAGGAATATTAGTATAAATCTTAAACGATACACTGGATTGGCTATGATTGTTGGTGTTCCAAAAGAATCCTACCCTGGCGAGCATCGAGTAGCTCTCGTACCTGGGGTCCTTGACTCTCTCAAGAAAACAGGCCTTGAAGTGCTGGTGGAAAGTGGCGCAGGCGATGAAGCCGGGTATCCGGATTCCTCTTTTACTGAAAAGGGAGCCACTATCGCAGGAAGTCGAGGGCAACTATTTGAAAAGTCAGATTTTATCGTACAGATCAGGTTATTGGGAGCGAACCCCGAGCAGGGAAAGTCTGATTTACCCCTCTACCGACCCGGTCAAATTGTCATTGGTATGGCCGAGGCCCTAACGGACCCCAATTCCATCAAATTATTGGCAGATTGTGGCGTCTTAACCTTTGCGATGGAGCTGATGCCTCGTATTACCCGGGCGCAGAGCATGGATGTCTTGTCATCTATGGGTACGGTGGCTGGGTATAAGGCAGTGATTTTGGCTGCGAATGCGTTGCCAAAAATGTTTCCGATGTTGATGACTGCGGCCGGTACGGTTACGCCTGCCCGAGTTTTGGTGATTGGCGCGGGTGTTGCCGGACTTCAGGCAATTTCAGTGGCTCGTCGGTTGGGTGCAAAAGTGGAAGCCTATGACATTCGTCCAGCTGTCAAGGAGCAGATCCTCAGTCTTGGAGCCAGATTTGTAGAACTGCCACTAGAGACCAAAGATTCTGAAGATAAGGGCGGGTATGCAAAGGCCCAGGATGAGTCGTTTTATCAAAAACAGCGAGAGCTTCTGGGTAAAGTTATTGCCAATAGCGATGTTGTGATTTCGACGGCTGCTGTTCCAGGGAAAAAGGCTCCCATCCTGATAACCGTCGATATGGTTTCCGGTATGGCTTCTGGCTCTGTGATCGTTGATCTGGCTGCTGAGCGAGGGGGAAATTGCGAATTGACGAAGCTGAATCAAACGATCGTGACGAAGGGGGTAACTATTTTGGGGCCAGAAAATCTTCCCAGCACGGTCCCCTATCATTCAAGTCAGATGTATGCCAAAAATATCGCGACGTTCTTACAGCATCTAGTGAAGAAGGGTGAGCTGAAGATTGATTTGGAGGATGAAATCACCCAGGGAACGCTTTTGACTCGCGATAAAGGTGTGATTCATCCGACAATTCGAGAAGCGTTAGGGATAACCGCCTAGCGTTCACTTTTTTCGGTAAGGAGTTCGTACGATGGATATGTTCATTATGGCCTTGACGATTTTTGTCCTGGCCATCTTTGTCGGATTCGAGATTATCACCAAAATTCCACCGACGCTTCACACCCCCTTGATGTCAGGCTCGAATGCGATATCTGGCATTACCCTCGTGGGTGCTGTTCTGTCGGCTGGTGCGCAACACACCACATTGACGACGATTTTAGGCGTGCTGGCGGTGATTTTCGCCACTATCAATGTCGTCGGTGGGTTCATGGTGACGAACCGCATGCTTTCGATGTTTAAGAAAAAATAGTACCGAACACAGAACAGATAGGACTAAACAAAGGAATAACAGAACTCTTATGTCAGGCGTTCTTATAAATATTGGATACCTTGCAGCTTCCGTTCTCTTCATCTTGGGCCTTAAGGGACTGACTCATCCCCGTACGGCTGTACGTGGCAACCTCATGGGGGCGGCGGGGATGTTCATCGCCGTGTTGTTGACACTCACGAGTCAACGGATAATCAGTTTTGAAATGATCCTGCTCGGTATCGTGATTGGCGGTACGATTGGGGCCTTGCTCGCTATCAAAATACAGATGACGGAAATGCCAGAATTAGTGGCCTTATTCAATGGATTCGGTGGAGCGGCATCTGTATTGGTGGCTGGAGCAGCCTTGTTCGAGAGTGTCGGTGGAGCCGATGTTCCAATGATACAGTTAACGATCGCCATCGCGGTCTCTGGACTGATTGGGGCCGTAACGTTCTGGGGAAGTTTGGTGGCTTTTGGAAAGCTCAAGGGTTTGGTCAATGAGAACGCTTTTTTGTTTTCAGGTCAACAAGTCATCAACGCTGTGCTCGGGGTGATCACGCTTATCCTGACAGTTTTGGTAGTTATGGACCCCTCAAATAGCATGGCCTATTGGGGGCTGGTCGGTGTTGCATCGATTCTCGGTGTCTTACTTGTGATGCCGATCGGTGGCGCAGATATGCCCGTGGTCGTGGCCTTGTTGAATTCCTACTCTGGTCTTGCTGCCGCTGCCAACGGCTTTGTCTTATCCAATAATGTATTGATCATCACTGGTTCGCTGGTCGGAGCGTCAGGTCTTATTTTGACCCAAATCATGTGTAAAGCCATGAATCGCTCGCTTTCCAATGTCTTGTTTGGAGTGCTAGCTCCAGTCGGAGGCGGCCCGAGCGCGGATGATGTTTATGCTGGCAAGGTCAAGTCTGCGTCACCGGAAGAAGTCGCGCTACTGTTCGATGCTGCCCGTCGAGTTGCCATTGTTCCTGGCTATGGAATGGCGGTTTCCCAAGCGCAACACCCTGTGGCAAGTTTAGCGGCATTATTGGAAAGTCGAGGTGTCACGGTCGAATATGCCATTCATCCGGTCGCTGGTCGTATGCCGGGACATATGAATGTTCTTTTGGCCGAAGCGGATGTGCCCTATGAAGCATTAAAAGATATGGATGAGATCAATGAAACTTTTGACCAAATCGATGTCGCGTTGGTCATTGGCGCAAACGATGTTGTGAACCCGGTAGCCCGTACTGACCCTTCGAGTCCAATTGCGGGAATGCCAATTATTGACGTCGATAAAGCCAAGACTGTGGTTGTCATAAAACGAAGTTTAAGCCCAGGATTTGCTGGTATTCCCAACCCCTTATTTGCCTTGGATAATTCCTTAATGATGTTCGGAGATGGCAAAAAAATGGTCCTGGATATGGTCGCAGCATTAAAAGATTCATGATTTAAAAAATGTTCGTAAGGTATTGATAAATAAGGATTTAAATTAATTTGTTAAATTGTAGAATCCACTCTTGCAGGGGTTCTGTGGGCGTGGTAAAGTAAGGGTCTTAGCTCATTAATTTTATAGAAAAAATAAGGCAATTATCATGGAAGTTCGAGTAATCAATAACAATGTTGAAAAAGCCTTGAAAGTCGCAAAGAAAAAGCTTGCTGCTGATGGTCTCTTCAGAGAATTAAAGGCCAGGCGCTTTTACCAAAAACCTAGTGTCAAGCGGAAAGCCAAGGAACGGGAAGCCGCCCGTCGTCGCCAAAAGTGGTTGGCAAAGCACAGAGTTTTTTAACTGCCTGACGGCTCCATACCCCACACGCCTCTCGTTTTCCTCCTCTTTCAGATTCGATCCTTCGTAGTCTATCACTCATCGTCTGGCTTATAATCCCGCCACACTTATGAGGGATAAGGACATTCATATAGTAATGCGAATCGTGAAAAAAGAGGTCCATCAGTGGCCTTCTCCTGTGCTAGGAGTCCTCGCAAAACAAGAAAATGCAAGCCCATTTCAGATACTCATCGCGTGCATTTTAAGTCTTCGAACTAAAGATCAAACTACCGCCGAAGCAGCCAGTCAACTTTTTTCTCTCGCTAAAGATCCCTTGAAAATGAGCAAGTTAAAAGAAGTCGAACTTGAGCGGGCTATCTATCCTGTTGGGTTTTACAAGACAAAGGCCAGGCAAATTCGCCATATTTGTCTCAGACTTATCGAGACATATAGAGGGAAAGTGCCTAATAATATTGAAGAATTGCTGACGCTGAACGGTGTTGGACGAAAGACGGCCAACTTGGTCGTGACGATTGGGTTTAGAAAGCCTGGAATTTGCGTCGATGTACATGTCCATCGAATTTGCAATCGATGGGGGTACCTTTTATCCAAGAGTCCTGATGAAACTGAACAGTTGTTAAGGCAGAAACTTCCCTCCCGTTATTGGATCACGTTTAATGATCTCCTCGTGCCTTTTGGGCAAAACCTCTGCAAGCCCATTTCTCCCTTCTGTAGTCGCTGCAGTTTAGCGGAAAAATACTGTAAGAGAGTGAATGTGACCGCTTATCGTTAGGCCGTTAAGGGTCTGTTTTTGTAAGCATTCTTCCATCTTGCTCCTCTTGAAGTTTTCTCGCTGCGCCGTTTTTTGTCAGCCAAATTATGGGGAATCTCAATGCATTTCAGTTGAAAAAATCTACATAATTCCATTCGAAGGAATATTTCGAAAGTGCGGGATTTATTTAAAAGCGGATATTATAGCGAATCCACATACGTTCCCATCGATACAGACGACACACCCCGCGCGGTACGACGTTGAACTAGACGGAAGGTAATACCCGCTCGGGTGTCCTGACAAGCTTGGTTTTTTCTCTCACGTCTTGAAGAGGCAAAGCGTGCAAGCGAGCGCTGGATCATTCCGGTATCACTGAAACGGCTATGAGTGTTACGAAATAGATTTTATGTTACATTTAAGTAGCATCATGAATGTATTTAAAGCTTTAATTTAATGATGAATTTACTTTGTGCCATTTTACAGGTCCATAATGTTACTAATACTTCACGAATTAGCTAGGAGGCATTTTGTCATATTTATGGCAGATTTTCATAATTTTTATAGATATATCAAATAGTTATGAATTTCATGAAGAGAGTATTTCTTTTGGATCAGATATTGCTTGCCATAGTCACGTTGCTATTTCTTCGCGAAAATTCGATGATTTTATTACAAATGATTGAAAATAAATACAAATTTACAAAGGAGGTGCTAGGTTTTTCAGTGTTGCTGTTAGGTGAAGGCATTATCATTTGGCCGAATGATCGGTCATTACTTTAGGAGGTGCATGCAATGTTTCTTTCCAGACGGCAATTTTTAAAAGTCTCCGCGGGGACCGTGGCGGCGGTGGCGTTAGCGGACAAGGCGTTGGCCTTGACGGCGCTGCAGCCGGTGGTCGAAGTGGGCAACCCCCTGGGCGAGTACCCGGACCGGTCGTGGGAGCGGGTGTATCACGACCAATATCGGTATGACTCCTCGTTTACGTGGTGTTGTTCACCCAACGACACGCATGCGTGCCGGATTCGGGCCTTTGTGCGTAACGGGGTGGTGATGCGGGTGGAGCAGAACTACGACCATCAGACGTACGAAGACTTATACGGCAACCGGGGGACGTTTGCGCACAATCCGCGGATGTGTTTGAAGGGGTACACGATGCATCGGCGGGTGTATGGCCCATATCGGCTGAAGGGGCCGTTGATGCGCCGGGGGTGGAAAGCGTGGATGGATGCCGGGAGTCCGGAATTCACCAATGACGTGATGACGATGTATAAATTCAATGCGCGGTACCTGGATGATATGCTGCGGGTGAGCTGGGATACGGCGTTTACCTACATCGCCAAAGCGATGATCATCATCGCGAAGCGGTACAGTGGGGAAGCCGGGGCGCGCCGGATGCGGGAGCAAGGGTATCCGCCGGAAATGATCGAGATGACGAAGGGCTCGGCGATCCGGTGCTTTAAGTTCCGAGCGGGGATGCCGATCCTGGGCGTGATTGGGAAGATGGGCATTACGCGGATGAACGGGGGTTGTGGGGCGTTGTTGGATACGTGGGTGCGGAAGGTGAAGCCGAACCAGGCGCAAGGGGGCCGGTATTGGTCGAACTACACGTGGCACGGGGACCAAAACCCGGCGCATCCGTTCTGGAACGGCGTGCAGGGCTCCGATGTGGACATGAACGACATGCGGTTCTCGAAGCTCAACACGAGTTGGGGGAAGAACTTCGTGGAGAATAAGATGCCGGAGGCGCACTGGAAGCTCGAGAGCATTGAGCGGGGGGCCCGCGTGGTGGTAATCACGCCGGAGTACAACCCGACGGCGTATCGGGCGGACTACTGGATTCCGGTCCGGCCGGCCACAGACGGGGCGTTGTTCCTGGGGGCCTTAAAGATCATCTTCGATGAGAACATGTACGATTATGACTTCTGTCAGGCCTACACGGACATGCCGTTGTTGGTGCGGACGGATACGCTCCAGTACCTGGACCCGCGGGAAGTGATCAAAGGGTATCAGATGCCGGACTTCTCACAGACGTATTCGGGGAAAGTGCAGACGCTGAGCCCGGCTGAGATCGCGCGGTTAGGCGGGTTCATGGTGTGGGATACGAACAAGAATCAAGCGGTGCCGATTCACCGGGAGTTGGTGGGCTGGCACTATCGCAACAGTGGGATTGAATCGGCCCTGACCGGGACGTACCGGGTGAAGTTGCTGAGCGGGCGGGAAGTGGATGTGATGCCGATCTTCCAGATGTATCAAGCGCATTTACAGGATTATGATCTGGATACGGTGCATCAGATCAATCGGGCGCCGAAGGACCTGATCGTGCGCTGGGCGCGGGATGCTGGGACGGTTAAGCCCCATGCGATCCATAACGGAGAAGGGACGAACCACTACTTCCATCAGACGATTATTGCCCGGGGTGCGGCGATGGTGCTGATCGTGACGGGCAATGTCGGGAAGTTCGGGACGGGCCAACATACCTGGGCCGGCAACTACAAAGCGGGGATCTGGAACTCGACCCCGTGGGGTGGCGGGGGCTTAGGGACCCATACCGGGGAAGACCCGTTTAAGATTACGACGGACCCGAACGTGCATGGCAAAGAGATCCATGTGCGAGGGTACTACTACGGCGAAGAAGTGGGGTATTGGAACCACGGGGATACGGCGTTGATCGTGAACACGCCCAAGTATGGACGACGGGTGTTTACGGGGAAGACGCATATGCCGACGCCGTCGAAGTTCCGGTGGGTGGCCAACGTGAACGTGTTGAACAACGCGAAGCACCACTATGACATGGTGAAGAACGTGGATCCGCACATTGAGACGTTAGTCACGCAGGATGTGGAGATGACCTCGGACGTCAATCATAACGATGTGGCGATGGGGGTGAATACGTGGATGGAGTTTACGTACCCGGAGCATACGGCGACGGTGTCGAATCCGTGGTTCCAAGTGTGGAAGGGGGGCATTCGGCCCTTGTATGACACGCGGAATGACCTGGATACGGTGGCCGGGGTAGCCGCGAAGTTGACGGAGATGACCGGGGATGGGCGGTTCCGGGATTACTTCAAGTTTGTGTACGACAACCGGGTGGATGTGTATCTGCAGCGGTTGTTGGATGCCAGTACGACGGGGTATGGGTACAGTGTGGATACGATGCTCAAGTCGGAGAAGGGGTGGATGGTGATGTGTCGGACGTACCCCCGGCATCCGTTCTGGGAAGAGACCAACGAGTCGAAGCCGCAGTGGACGCGGACGGGGCGGTATGAGAATTACCGCATCGAGCCGGAGTGTATTGAGTATGGGGAGAACTTCATCTCGCACCGGGAAGGGACGGAAGCGACGCCGTACTTGCCGAATGCGATCATGACGACGAACCCGTATGTGCGGCCGGATGACTACGGGATCCCGATCACGGCGCAGCACCATGATGATAAGACGGTGCGGAACATTGCGCTGCCGTGGCAGGAGATCAAGCGGTACTCGAATCCGTTGTGGGAGAAAGGGTATCAGTTCTATTGTGTGACGCCGAAGACGCGGCATCGGGTGCACAGTCAGTGGTCGGTCAACGACTGGGTGCAGATGTATGAGTCGAACTTCGGGGACCCCTACCGGATGGATAAACGGACGCCGGGCGTCGGGGAGCATCAGTTGCACATGAACCCGCAGGCGGCGAAAGATCGGGGGATCAATGACGGGGACTATGTCTACGTCGATGGGAACCCGGTGGATCGGCCGTACCGGGGCTGGAAGCCCAGTGACCCGTACTACAAGGTGGCGCGGTTGATGATTCGGGCGAAGTATAACCCGGCGTATCCGTACCATGTGACGATGGCGAAGCATGCGCCCTATGTGTCGACGGCGAAGTCGGTGAAGGGGCATGAGACGCGGCCGGATGGGCGGGCGATTGCGATGGATACGGGGTATCAGTCGAACTTCCGGTATGGGGCGCAACAGTCCTTTACACGGGATTGGTTGATGCCAATACATCAGTTGGACTCGCTGCCGGGCAAACATGCGGTGGCGTGGAAGTTTAAATTCGGGTATCAAGTGGATAACCATGCGATCAATACGGTCCCGAAAGAATGTCTGATGCGGATCACGAAGGCGGAAGACGGCGGGATCGGGGGGCGGGGCCCCTGGGAGCCGGTTCGGACCGGGTTTACGCCGGGTCAGGAAAATGAGTTCATGATCAAATGGCTCAAAGGCGACCATATTAAGATTAAGGTGTAAAAATAAGAAAATGAGGCCCAGGGTTTTCCTGGGCCTCATTGAGGAATTGTTGGTAACGACTTGATAACCTTGAATTCTGAAATTCATTAGAAGAAACGGAGGGAACTATGCCAGAGGTTTATAATTGGCACCTAGGACGGAAGATGCTGTATCCGTATGAGGAGCGGCATCCGAAATGGCAATTTGCCTTTGTGTTTAATATTAATCGGTGTTTAGCCTGTCAAACGTGTTCGATGGCGGATAAGTCGACATGGTTGTTCTCGAAGGGGCAGGAGTACATGTGGTGGAACAACGTGGAGACGAAGCCGTATGGGGGGTATCCGCAGTTCTACGACGTGAAGATCACGCAGTTGATCGAGCAGGTGAACCCCGGGGGGCAGGTGTGGAACGTGCGGGTGGGGCGGAAGCACCATGCGCCGTACGGGGTGTTCGAAGGGATGACGATCTTTGACGCGGGCGCCAAGATTGGGCAAGCGGCGATCGGGTATATTCCGACGGACCAGGAATGGCGGTTTGTGAACATCTATGAAGACACGGCGACGTCGATGCGAGCGATCGTGGAAGGCGTGGATAAGACGGGGTTTACGAAGGAAGAGCCGTGGAAGATGACGGGAAGCAGTTTGCCGGAGCATGAGACGTACTTCTTCTACCTGCAACGGATCTGTAACCACTGTACGTACCCGGGGTGTTTGGCGGCGTGTCCGCGCAAGGCGATCTACAAGCGGCCGGAAGACGGGATCGTGTTGATCGACCAGAACCGGTGCCGGGGGTATAAGAAGTGTGTGGAGCAGTGCCCGTTTAAGAAGCCGATGTACCGGGGGACGACGCGGGTGACGGAGAAGTGTATTGCGTGTTATCCGCGGGTGGAGGGCAAAGACCCGTTGACCGGTGGCGAGCCGATGGAGACGCGGTGTATGGCGGCCTGTGTGGGGAAGATCCGGTTACAGAGCCTGGTGAAAGTAGGGGAAGATGGGCTGTGGGCGGAAGACCGGTGGAATCCGTTGTACTATGCCATTCGGGTGGAACAGGTGGCGTTGCCGCTGTACCCGCAATGGGGGACGGAGCCGAACGGGTACTATATCCCGCCCCGACAGGCGCCGCGAGGGTATACGCGGCAGATGTTTGGGCCAGGGGTGGATAATGCGATCGAGAAGTACCTGGTGCCGAGTCGGGAGTTGTTGGCGGTGCTGCAGTTGTGGCGGGCGAGCCAGCAGATCCTGTTCCGCTATGATGTGATTCCGGGTCCGAAAGTGTTTGAAACCATGATTCACGGGAAGAAGTTTGAGATGTACAATGACACCGTGTTGGGGTTCAACAAGTCGGGCAAGGAAGCGGTGCGGCAGCAGGTGGAGGAGCCGATCTACATCCGGCCGGCCGAACGGGTCAACTGGTTGTAGGAGCGCAGTCTGGGCCACGAGGGGCCAGAGCGGTAGCGACACGGCCGAGGGGGGCAACCCTCTCGGCCGTGCGTCGTTTCATGTTCATTTCTGTGTTCACCATCCTTATCTATGTCTTTCCCAATGGCATTTGGCATTTCCAATGTGTGTGAAATTTTCACTCTAAGAATTTTCTCACTAGATCACAGTAAATCCAAAGGAACTGAATTAGTGGAATTCCGTATAAACATTGGGGTGTCGCAACATGATTGATTTCTGTACGAACACTCGTAGGAAAATGTCAAAACATGTATAAAATATGCTCCTTTCACTTTGTCAATGAAAATCATCTGAAACGCCTTCTAGTTTTTTCCATTAAAAAACCTGAAATATAGGTAGCTATTTTTGGGAATCAATGGTAATTTGAAGCGATTGTCTGTTCATTTCAATTCATGCATAAATACAGTGGTAGCGGTGCCAGGTAACGCTGATATTCCCTTTGCAGCTCAAGCCGTTCGCTTTGACGAGATTCTGGTTTCAGGAAAAATTCCAAAAGAATATCTTGTCAGCGAATATGTGACACAGCAATGGGTTGAACGCTTAGTTCATTACGTCTTAAGTGTTCCAGGGACAAGTTATGCCATGCCAAAGTTGGCTGCACTTTTGGAGCAACTTGATCCCACTCATCAAGTGTTCTTTTTTAAACGCTTGAAGGAAAATAGTCCGGAAAGTTTAAAGCATTTTGCACCGCTGTATTATGGGTTTATGGCCGAATTTCACCCACTGCTGTTTACATAAGCATGCGAGTAATTCGTGAAATGTGTCCGACAGTTGCTACTGAATTGCATGGCTGGTAATGACAGGGTATCGGTTTTTGAGCGTGAAGATATCATCGGTTAATTGTATGGCAGTTTAAGGTGGGAGAACAGGGATGAATTCAACTTTACACAAGGCTGTTTCGAGTTTTTATAACCTCATTTACGAGGGGCAAGCGTTTGCGAGTAGTATGGGCCGTATTGATACGGCAGATCAAGAGCGATACTTTGGGCGAGTAGAAGGTCTGAATTGGGTGCTTGACCGTTGTCAAGAAATAGAAGATGTTGATGTTAATCTCACGACAGCCTCGCTCCAAAAATTATTAGGAGATGTGAAGTCTGACCTCGAACACGAACTTTCTATTCAGCGCCGGGAAAAAGGGCGCCGTGCAGATGGACGGGAAGAAGCGCTCATCTTTGTGAGCGATTATCTGACCAGTCTTATCACCGCCACCGGGATTGAGTCCAGTAAAAGCCCCGTGTAAGAAGATCACGAAAATTCGATGTATGATACGGCGGGATCCATGCCGGTCTCTACAAGCCTTACGCAGGATTTGGCTAGAAAATGGATGATCGGAAAAATACGAAAGCTGTCAGAGAATGGATCATCTTTGCGCTGTGCCTTGGACTCGGCGCGCATGTGACGTTGGGCCTCGTTCTTCATGATGCTGAATCTTGGCCTGCCCAGACATCCGGGTTCTACGGTATTATCGTCAGTCTTGCCCTCTACGTGGTTGTTCAACTCATTCGGTCAATCTGGTGGATCGTAAAAGGTGAAACCAGAGAGGAAAGCATTGAATAGAGATCCGAATGTTTTGGAAACGGTAGTGATAAACCTGAGAGCCTGCGTTAGTTTAACACAATCGCCTCTTCGATGAGCATGATAGGAATGCGATCTCGTATAGGATAGAGTACTTTCTTATCTTCCCGGAGAATTCCACCGTCAAGTTTTTCCTTCACTTGCCCGCCCGCCCTATTGAGTATCTCACCCTTTTCGATCCCTGAATTGACTTCTTCAATCAGTTGAGAATCTGCCATCGTGACCTGTTGTTTCGTATCCGGACAGCAGAGAATACTTAAGAGGCTAGAATCGATTGAACCTTTATTAGACAAATCTGATGTTTTTCCCATTGTCTGCTCCTTTGCGGTACACTAAAAGGATAAAGGAAAAATGTATCACTCTATTGACCTTTGCACAAGGCAGGGCCTCAATCATTTGAGGCTCTGTTATAGGAAGAATATCTCGTCTTCTGGTAGAGTGGGCGCATGAGGACTCTTTCCTGTCAATGACGTATTCTTCGCAAATTCAGCGATACTTCTGGACTGGTTTATTTATCATCGTTCCGGCCTGGGGAACGTTCTTAATTCTTTACACCTTGTTCGATGCACTGGACCACATGACAGTGGATGTGTTTCAGACCGCGTTTCATGTAAAGGTGCCAGGGTCAGGTATTGCGTCATTTGTGATCTTGGTCCTGTTCGTGGGTGTTGGGATGACGCATTTTGTCGGACATCGTATCCATACTCATATTGAGGAGTCAGTCGAAAAAGTGCCGTTAGTCCGAAGCATCTATACTATCTTGAAGGGGATGGCAGATGTCATCAATTTCCGAGAACGCTTCGGTCAGAGTAAAGTCGCGGTATTTCCGTTTCCTCGTGAGGGACTTTGGGGATTAGGGTTCATCATGGGGTATGCGCCAAGATGGCTACAAATTTCCCATGAGGGTGTCTTAATCATGGTGTTCGTACCAACAGCCATACATCCCTTTACGGGTTACCTTGCCTTTATTCCCGAGTACAAACTTCACCTTGTGCAACTGCGTCCAGAAGAAGCCATGAAGCTGGAGTTTTCAGCTGGCCTCTACCATCCGTCGCCTGGCTGGTTGAATCCTCCGCCTCGGATATCATCCTAACGACCGTCCAGCATTCACCTTGTCTATGACCGCTCACTCATACAACGATATCGTGGTGAGACGTGCTGTACAGGCTGATATTCCTCTGCTTGTTGAATTCAACGCCGCGATGGCACGAGAAACAGAAGAGCGATCGCTCAACTTAGAAACTCTCGAGGCTGGAATCCAAGGAGTTTTTGAAGATCCGTCCCGCGGTTTTTATCTCGTAGGGGAGATTCCACAAGAACAGACGTATCCGGTGTTAGGTGGGCAATTGTTGATCACTTATGAATGGAGCGATTGGCGCAATGGGAATTTCTGGTGGATTCAAAGTGTCTACGTTCATCAGAATTGGAGAAAGCAAGGAATCTTTCGGGCTTTGTATCGCTATGTGCTGACGCAGGCACAGGCGCGGGCCGATGTTTGTGGGGTAAGATTATACGTAGAAAAGAATAATGCTCTTGCGCAAACTGTCTATGCCAAAATGGGTCTACACGCCACGTCCTATCGATTCTTAGAACGTGACTTTGTGCTGTCCGCAAAACTGGTAGACTCAAAAGACACTCCTTGAGCAGTCAGGGTACAGAGCATGTCATCCATTGCGGTTTGAAGAGGTTGAATCGAACACGTTATGAAGTGTCATGTAGCCATTTCAACAGAAACCGATCTAGACCGGGCGATAGAAGCTCTCCATGATTCGACGTCTCGCTCACTGGGGGATGATCGTCCACATCTGGCCTTTCTCTTTTTTTCTTCCTATTTCTCTGAAGAAGCGGAAACTCTCCATGCGCGAATTCAAGAACGCATAGCGCCTCAGGTATTGTTGGGGTGTATGAACAATGGAGTAATCGGTGGGACGGAAGAGTTCGAGGAGCAGCCTGCCATCGTCTTGTGGTCGGCTGTCCTTCCTAACGTCACGATTTTCCCCATTCGATTAGTCGCTCATGAAGGACAAGGCGGCGTCTCCCTTCGCGGATGGCCGGAATCATTCGCATGCGAGGCATCGCGCCACGATTTTTTCCTTTTTGCCGATCCATTTTCAACTCCGATTGACAAGATGTTTAGTGAGATTGCGCAGCGTTGTCCAGGTACCTTGGCCATCGGCGGGATTGCTAGCGGGGGAACTGACAGTGGAGAAAATCGATTGATTCTCAATCAAGAAATTTTTGATGATGGAATTGTCGGCGTAGCTCTCAGTGGAAAAATCACTCTTCGCACCGTGGTTTCGCAAGGGTGTCAGCCCATCGGCGAACCATATGTCATCACGAAGGCCCATCGAAACATTATCTATGAGTTGGGTGGGACTTCGATGCTGGAGCGGTTGAAAGCGATCATGCATGAGATACGTCAGGCAGGGGATCAGTCCATAGCCCGGTCGATTCAGGTAGGTCTTCTCATGAATGAGTATATGGGAAAATTCGGGCGAGGTGATTTCCTCATTCGTGATTTAATGGGCGCGGACGAGAAGTCCGGTGGCGTCGCGATTTCCGATGTGGTCCGTGAAGGGCAAACGCTTCAGTTTCACCTTCGTGATGCCAGGGCCGCCGATGAAGAACTGAAAAAGCTCTTACAGGACTTTCGTCAGACGCATGGTGAGAGTGCTGCGAAGGGAGCGCTGCTCTTCAGTTGCTATTGTCGAGGGAAGCGATTATTTCCTGACGCTCACCATGACATTACCGTCTTGCGGAATGAAATGGGTGACTTGCCGGTCGCGGGATTTTTTGCGGGAGGAGAAATTGGTCCCGTGGGAGGACAGAATTATCTCCATGGCTATACAGCGAGCATGGCATTATTTTGTGAAGCTGCCAGCCATGAACATTGAAACCATACATCATATGTGTAACATGATCTAGAATCAAAGGAGAGAAACGATGTTGAAAGCAAGCTTGATGTGGTGTTGTGTCGCGAGTTTCGTAATCCTGAGCTTTGGCGTCATTCAGGCTGAAGAAGGGAAAGTTATCACGACGCCTTCCGGTCTACAGTATGTCGATGTGGTGGTTGGTGACGGGCGAGAAGCGGTCAAGGGTGATCTAGTCGTCGTCCATTATACCGGTACGTTAACGGACGGAAAAAAGTTTGACAGTTCCAAAGACCGAAATGATCCGTTTTCCTTCCCACTGGGTGCCGGGCGCGTCATTAAAGGCTGGGATGAAGGTGTGGCGGGGATGAAAGTTGGGGGAAAGCGGACGCTGACCATTCCGCCAGATTTGGGGTACGGCGCACATGGAGCGGGAGGAGTGATCCCGCCCAATGCGACTCTGGTTTTTGACGTGGAGCTACTCGAAGTTCGATAGGATTAAAGAAGTGTACCATCATAATCCATGAATAAAACTCCGCTCTACGAAACGCATCAGTCGTGCGGCGCCAAATTGGTGGACTTCGCCGGTTGGTCAATGCCGCTCCAATACTCAGGAGTGATCGACGAGTATCATGCCATACGGGGGCAAGCCGGGCTATTCGATGTGAGTCATATGGGGCGCTTGCAGTTCTCGGGAAAAGGAGCTCTCGAGTTTCTTCAATTCGTAACGACGAATGATGTGAGTAAACTGGCGGTGAGGCAGGCGCAGTATTCGATGGTGTGTAATCCTTCCGGTGGGATCAAAGACGATGTCTTTGTGTATCGCACGGGTTCGGATACCTATCTTCTGTGTGTGAATGCGTCGAACCGGGAGAAAATCAGCCAATGGTTATCCGAACAGAAAGCCAACAGGCCCAGTGCCTTTAATCTTCAGGACTGTTCTGCTCACATGGCGCAATTGGCCTTGCAAGGCCCGTCGTCAAAAACAATATTAGGTGAGCTTTTGAATGACGACTCACTCGACAGCCTCAAGCCGCGCTGGTGCTTGGACGCCAGAATCTTCGATGGGAATGTCCTGATCACAAGGACGGGCTATACCGGCGAGTTAGGGTATGAGCTCTATCTCTCGGCGGAACGAGCTGTCGATTTGTGGAAACGTATCATGGAAGTTGGCGCGTCACATGGGTTAAAGCCCGCAGGCCTTGGCGCGCGCGACCTCTTGCGACTCGATATGGGCTACTTTCTATACGGCAACGACCTGACAGAAGAAACCACGCCGGTGGAAGCGGGTGCCGAATGGGTTGTTGGATTTGAAAAGCCAGTATTTATTGGTTCAGATGTGCTCAAACAGCAAAAACACGATGGTCCGGCCAAACGTCTTGTCGCGTTCGAGCTGCTCGAAAAAGCCGTCCCACGGCATGATATGGGGATCTTTGTGGAACATGAACAAATCGGACAGGTCACCAGTGGAAATTTGTCGCCGATTCTTCAGAAAGGCATTGGCCTAGGGTATGTCACGCCACAGCATTCGGCAGAGGGTACGCGGTTTGACATTCACATACGTGGCAAGAAGGTTCCGGCGGTCGTCGTCAAACTCCCTTTTTATAAACGAACACCTTCCAATTAATCCTTTTAATCTTTTCGGCCCATGAGCGTGAAACACATCCATACGGGAAAATTCCTTACCTACAACGTCGATACCGTCACCCTTCCCAATGGAACGACGGCAGATTTAGAAATGATCCGCCATCCCGGCGCATCGGCGATTGTGCCAATCAAGGACGATGGGCATGTCATACTGATTCGGCAGTTCAGACATGCGGCAGACGGATTTATCTATGAAATACCGGCGGGAAAATTGAATGCCGGGGAAGATCCCCGCGATTGCGCGTTTCGTGAGCTCGAGGAAGAAATTGGGTATCGTCCAGGAAACCTGGAGCTGTTGACGAGCATTTTTACCGCGCCGGGATTCACCGACGAAGTCATCCATATCTATAAGGCCACGGACTTAGAGATCGGGCAACAGCAATTGGATCAGGACGAAGTGCTCGAGATATTGGACTGGCCCCTTGAGAAAGCCATTGCGGAGATTAAAAATGGAACGATTCGCGATGCGAAGACGATCATCGGGTTGCAGATGGTGTTTTTAGCTTTCTAACAAAAATCAATGAAAGACTCGCTTAGCCGCGCTACGACATTTTCTGACGGCGAAGGTGAAAGCAGGTCGTCGTCAAACACGGTCACTTGAGATGCTCGAGTTTGACTCCGTGTCCAGCACGTAAGCTTTTTCGTGCGGTCTGCACTCGCTGAAGAAATCGTGGATCATTTTCAAGCCGGTAATCAAACCAATCATCTTCGGATTCGAAGCCGATTAACACTCCAGCCGGTTTGCCATGACGAGTAATGACGATTTCTTGCTTTTCTGCCTCCCGGAGCAGACGTGACAAATCGTCCTTTACCTCAGACAAGGGAACTTCCTTTATCCGTGACTTCCGAATCGGGCTAGCCATGAGTTTGCCTCCGATTTAGATACGATCGCCAATATTTCAACAGTTGAACCAGAGACATCATAGAAGACACGTGTATCATCGACTCTTAGTCGATATTGCGGCTTGGAAATCCCGCGAAGTCGTTTAACTCGACTACGACTGACCTTCGTTGGCTCATTCCGCAAATGCGTTTCAAGTGCCTCCCTGATAATCTTTCGCCGGAATGCTGTCAGTTTGTGTAAATCTTCAACCGCTTCCTGAGCCAAAATAATTTCGTAATTCACTCTGGCTAAATTATAGCCAGAATTGTTTTATGTCTCAACTTATGGACCACAGGGATGAAAATTACGCATTTATCAGGTAACGGACCTACAGATAGGACAATAGCAGCTTGATATCGGAGAAGTGCTCGAAATCCTTGAGTGGCCGCTTGAAAAAGCCATTGCGGAGATTAAGAAGGGGACAATCCGTGATGAAAAGACGATTATTTAGCGGCAGGGGGATGGTTAAAGGTCCTTGCATGAATAGTTCAATATGCGATTCATGGGCCCTTCACATTGCGGCCGAGAAAAGACTTTGAAGGTGGACAGATGGGGAAGCCGCAATAATTTGATATTCCTGTGATTTCCATAATCTACGATCTTTGCCTTGGTATTTCCCCACCCAGTATTCATCTCTTGCCGATGTATTTCGTGGCAGTTGAAAGCTTGAGGAATCATCGTAGATAAATTTGAGAACGTATCCCTGTCAATGCAGATAGTGAGCTTCGGATGCACCAACGAGAAAACCTTCATCCAGAGTTGTTTGCCAAATTCCAGGGAACTCATTCTATTATTGAGATCTTTCAAACGGGGTGACCGAAATGGAATAAAATATCCTATGAGAGTGCGTTCAAGGAGTTCGATCCCACAACTTTCTAATGCGGAATGCTCGGAGATTTTTGAAAACAGCCGCTGCACTTGAACTTGCAATGGGCTGTGGCCTGGACGTTTCTCGTTCCAACTTTCCACAATATAGGAACATCCCGACTCGCAACTTGCAGGTGGATGGTCGTGTGGAATTGTCCTTCCCCCGGGATTGAGTGTGATGAGCGCAATGGGTGGATCTTGATGAAGCACATTTCGAGAAACATTCAAGAACCGCCAGCCCAGGGTGTGCCCCAATTGCTCATAAGCCCGCTCAATGTCTGAGAGAAATTGTTCGAAAGCTGTGTTCAAATTTTCAGGCATTGTTGATTAACCGACTGGAGAAAATGTCACAAAGATGAAATGTCTGGGGAATAGGTTAAGATGCGGTTTCAGAAAATATGATGGTCTTCTCCAAATGTCCACCTGCGGCTATGGCAAATCTTGAATAGACGAGAGCTTGGCCTATAACTTCAGGATTGAGATCGTGCTTTGCTTCACATAGCACAATACGTCGGCCTGTTAACGGAAATGTTCCAGAGGACTGTTTCCCCGAAGCTTCCTGCCCATCTCGTATGTCGTCGAGAAACCAAAGACAGTCAGCATATCTGCCATCTATGTAATATTCCCAGACAAGAAGTCCTTTTGAGCCCTGTTCTTCAGCCCACCAACGGCGGATCAAAGCTTGCTCTCGTGGATTACCGTTGGAAATACTGTCTTTGAGATAGTTTGGTTGACGGGACATCGCTTTGATTGGGAGTAATTGCCAAGTAAAAATATGGAAATGACCAATTTTTACCCTCTAGATGTTTTTTATGGCAATTACTATGTTTTTTGCGGAGAAAGCCTGCCTGCTGCCTACAGTATTTGCATTCACCTTTCATTTACCCTCTTCATAGTCATCTGTCCGTACTTTTGATAGAGCGGAGGCCAGAAGGCCGGCTGGTATTGCCACTATTCCTAGCCCGATCATAAGAATGATAAATGTAAATGTCCTCCCTCCCGCTGTTATGGGGTAAATATCACCGTAGCCTACTGTCGTAAGTGTGGCAACAGCCCACCAAATGCTGTGAAAAATACTATTAAATTTTTCAGGTTGTGCTTCATTCTCGAAGTAATAAATCCCAATAGCCGCTAGGTATAGCAACATTAATGTCACGACTCCAAATAAAAGCATTTCTTCCTTTGCCATTAAGAACGCCTTGTAAAATCTTTGCATCGCGGCGTTGTATCTACCCAACTTAAATACTCTGAAAAGACGCAACATGCGTAAGATTCTTACTGACCTTAGGTCTGTCCCAAGAGATAGATAAAAAGGAATAATTGCGATGAAATCAACAATTCCATAGCAACTTAAGATATAGTCTCTTTTCTTATCCGCAACGTAAATTCTGAGAAAATATTCTGCGGTGAAAATAGCAACGATGAGTGTCTCTAAAGCTGACAATAATTCCCTCGTGTTCTTCCCCAAATTTGGTAACGTTTCAATAGAAAATGTAACTATTGAGACAACTATTAAAAATTGGACGAGTAAATCGAAAACCCGACCCGCCGTCGTATCATCCCTCTCAATTATATCTTTTAATCTCATTCTCACAGTTTTTATCATCTGAATACATGAAACTGCCAAAAGCCGATCGAAGAAGGGGTTTGGTTTAAGACTATGCGAGAGATTAAAAGCTTTGTCAATGAGCAAGAATTATGGGCACGTGGATGAAAAACATGCACAGCAGGTGAATAGAGGTGTCCTTCTAATACGCCTGTGATTGCAGACTACTTTTCCTAATATTGGCCCAGTTACTGACTTCCAGTATCCTGCGAGCTGCTTGGAATACTTTCGAAGTAGTTGATTAATGGAGGTAGGTAATGAAGCCCCATGCGGGAACCTAGTTCACGAGCCCACAGAGTTAATTTTCAGGTATAGATTTGGTTGGCGTATTAAAAGTTACAGGTGTCTAGGAGGCAGTCATGAACCAGCCGGCGATGGAGAGGCGTGTGTGGTTGCCTGCGAGCGGATCGACACGGCAGACGCGATGGTGACGTGGAACGGAAAAAACAGCCAGGGAGCCTGGCATGGGAGGAATACATTGAACGACTTCTAATTGATGGGTTTCTTGAAAGTCCGGTTTTTCCCGGTAAATGATTAACTCTCCTCCCCAATCAGATTCCCACCGTTCATGGAAGTACGTCGCCAAGGCCAAGCGCCTCGTGGGTGGTGTCTTCCCTTCGGCATAGGCGTAGGCCTCGTCTGTGTCATCGTGCGTCGAGAGGCAATCGCCGACTCCGTAGGAGTAATAATTGAAGTTGATATGGCGGCTTTTGATGTTCGGGAATGACTCGACGTATTCAGCGATACAGGAGAGCCCTACCCGGCTCATGAAATAGTTGCCCTCTTCCGGTCCGATTTCGCTCTTAAGCCAGTTGCCACAATCCTTGAAGGCGGCGGCCACAGGCGGCATTTCAGCCAGGGCCGTCCATGTTGATTGTTCCATGGCTTTTCGAAAGCGGCTTCTTTCCTCTGCATTCCAAAAATTTTCTACAACGAGCACTGGATCGTCGTGAAAGGAAAATGTCGTTGGATCGAATTCAGAAAGCGAAATGATCATAATCCGAGGTCATTCCCACATTCATTCGCTTGAGAAAAAGAGTCAGGGTATTAAGCTTTAAGCGATTTTTATACGTCAACTACGGAAGATACGCAAGTGACGTTCTGCCACAGCGTCCATGTCAATTGAGCCGCTTAGCCAGTCGCTGAGCGACCCTCGTCATCGCCGTAGAACGGTCTTTAGGTTCAAGCAGAACATTCAATACATAGATATTATTCACATCGGTCATGGCTGTTTTTAGATTCTCCACCAATTCGCCAAATGTACGGACGACCATGCCCACTCCCCCGCCCATCAAGGTACAGATTTTTTCATACTGCCATTCGTGAATATCGTTAAACGGGCCGTCGAGGATTTCTCGTTCTGTCGTATATCCACGATTGTTCAGGACGATGACGATTGGCGTTTGTCCATACCGGAAGCATGTGGCAAGCTCAGTTCCGGTCATTTGAAACGCGCCATCTCCGACCAGGACGATGATCCGTTTTGATGGATCGGCAAAGCCTGCGCCCAGCGCGGCGGGCACGCTGAAGCCCATCGATGTGTAATAGGCTGGTGAGAGAAATCTCGCACTTTCATGCACATGTATATCGGCTGACGCAAAAAGGGATTCACCGATGTCGGCGATGACCATGGATTCGTCGGTTAGTTGACTGTCGAGATGGCCAAAGAGACTGTGTAATGTCACGGGTGTTGATGGCGGTGAGGCTTCGAATAAAAAGGGATCGTGCTTCGGGAGTTGTTGGGATGGAAACGATGGCAAAGGCGCAGCGGTCAATGCCCGGACAAAGTCTTCAAATCGCACGCCATCATAGCGATGATGTTTGATGGTAATCGCATCGGCGGTCGCATGAATCGTTCGTCCCGAAGCCAAGAGCCGGGTATGCACCTTCACATCATCGATGTCTGTAAAGACGGTTCCCAGCGTCATGAGGCAGTCGGCGTTGTCGACGAATGTCAGAACTTCTTCTCGACCCACCAATCCCCCATAGACTCCAATATACAGGGGGTGGTCTTCTTGTATCACGGACTTTCCGAGGAGGGTCGTGGCGAATGGCGTATTCATCCGTTCAACCAGATGCCGTAAGTCATCCTGAAGTCCGTACCGATAGATTTCTGCACCAGCTAACAGCACGGGTCGTTCAGAGTTCGCAAGAATGGTCCGAACCTCTGCGACGGCTTCTTTCACGGCTGTGGGATCACTGGAACATTCGGTTTCTTGTGGCAGCGTCGATGATTCCACTTCGATAGGAGTCAGGACCTTATCGCGAGGAATTTCCAAATAGATCGGACGCTTATAACGTCGTAAGGCTGCCAGGGCTCTATCGATTTCACGTTCGGCAGTGAGGGGATCATCAAGAATGACTGAGGCGACCGTGATTTTGTCAAAGACTTCTCGTTGCGTGGTGTGATCTCGCACCATGTGGTGGAGAAAAGGATTTTGACTTCGCTCGGCCACACCAGGCGATCCAGAGAGCACCACTACGGGTGACCGCTCGGCATACGCGCACGCGACGGCATTCACGATGTTCAGTCCACCGACACAGTAGGTGACGCAAATTCCACCGATTCCTTTGATTCGGGCATACGCATCAGCAGCAAATCCAGCGCAATCTTCACGTGTCGTGCCAATATGCCGAATGGGAGATTCGTCCAGCAGTTTGTACAACGTCAGGACATAGTCCCCCGGGATCCCGAATATGTGGTTGAGCCCGAGTTGATGTAAACGGGTGAGGAGGAAAGTACCGATGGTGTCTGACATGATCGAATGCCTTCTATTTAATGAATTTCTTCATTATACCGAAAAAAACAGAGTAGGTGAGAAAAAAGAAGATGCAGGTGTCTGTTAATCAGTTGGTTCCTATGTCTCATGAAACAAGGGCACTAAAATGACGGTAGGCTTAGTGATGATCTCGAATGTGGTCACCGTAGAAATGGACGACACGCTTGAAGACATAAGAGCCATATTTCAGAGGGCCAGTTTTCATCACCTTCTGGTAGGGAGTGAGGGCAAGTTTGCAGGGGTCATTACGGAAAAAGATCTCTGGAAAGCCGTCAGTCCATATGTCGGGACCCTGTCAGAAACCGAACGAGATTCGGCGACGTTACAAAAACGCGCGCATCAGATCATGACCAGAAAACATCCGACAGTCACGCAACAGACGTCGATTGAAGATGCAGCCCACATGCTCCTCGATAAAGGAATTTCCTGCCTCCCGGTCCTTTCACCTGACGGGATGATCGAAGGCATCGTGACGTGGAAAGATATTTTTCGCGCCCTACTTGGCAAGGTTCCCACAGAATAAACCTCGTCAGCCGTCGAGTGGCTTGTCTGCTGGATTTCTACGATCTTCTTCTCGACCTGTATCGGTTTCAATACCCATTGAATCTGAAGAGATACATTTCCTCTCTGAGATAGTTGACTCTCCTGTTTTTTCGCTCTTTAACTCACGTTGACCTACTCCATTTCTGCATTTTTAAAGTCATTACGACGGGCAACCATGATGACCATTCTGTTTCCAAAGTGGTGCGAACTTTGCTCCATCTTGAAATAGCTAGCGAGGGGAACTTGATGGAAACTTGGGACTACAACTTAAGGGTCTGTACGACTGAGATAGTCATGATGTGGTCTTCTTTATTGTCATCGTGCGTATTCATGGGAGGGAGCGCCTATGGAGTGGGGATTTATCGCAGGAGGCATGTATCTGTTGGCTCTTTTGACGATGTTCGTGATGACTTTGACAAGTTCCCAAGGGCCGAGCATGCCTGAAGATGAAGAGACGTCACAGGAAAAACCTGACAAGGCTATTGATAAAAAAGCGGCGTGAAACAACATGTTACTGGAAAAAGGTGAAGCATTTGCGAGCGAGAACATTCTATCGAGATTGAGCATTTTTTCATGGAATACTTTTTGCTGTTTCATCGTGTATGAAGTGGAAAGGTCGTCAAACCCTGGGCTGGATGGGAAATTCGGAACTGCAGAGGTCGGTTCCAGGAGCATTCTTTAGAGAAGGAATGGAGTCTTCTATCCAGCGTGCCAGGCCAGCGTACCGGGGACTTTTATCGATGACTTGCCTATTCGCTTCTCAAGTGAACCTCCCAATAGCTAGTCATTCCCCCCTGATCGTTTCTGCGTCGGTTTAGTTTCCCGCTTGATCCACGTATACGCCTTTTAGAAAACACATCCCATTATTCAACATTCCCATTATGGGTCGGGACTTGATTTTGACCCAGAGCATGCGTACCCTTTTTCCCTGCTGTTCCATTTTGTGTACGTTTCATGCAGAAAATTCACTCGCTATGATGAAAATCGCTAAAGAATAGGAATTTGACTTATGGCTAATAAAGAATTTGTGTTTGATCTCGGCAAACTCCTGATCGCGGCGGCCTGGGCGGATGGGCGTTTGGAACAGAGCGAGATCAATGCGTTGAAGGAACTGCTCTTTCTCCTGCCGGAGATTTCCGGTGAAGAATGGATGAAATTGGAGATGTACATGGACTCGCCTGTCAGTGAAGAGGAACGGGAGACGCTGTTGGCGGATGTCTTAAACAGGATGTCGACAGGTGAGGAGAAAACGTTGGCCCTGTCCACGTTGGAGAAACTCGTTCATGTCGACGGGACCACGCAGGAAGCTGAGGTGGCTGTGGTGGAAACACTTCGGCAGGACATTGAGGCAAAAAGCACAGGACTGTTTGCGCATCTCGGCAATCCCCTTCGTCGGGCTATCAGTGCCCGCACGAGTTATTACGGGAATGACGGCGGGCGAGAAAGCCGGCTAGATGATTTCATCAAAAATACGGTTTACTACCAATTGGTGTCGGAAATGAAAGAACGGGGTCTGACGCTTTCGTTACCAGAGGATAAAATTCGAAAGGTCTGTTTAGCGGCTGGATTAATGGCTCGCGTTGCCTGGGTGGATAAAGCGTTCAGTGAGCAAGAGCAACATTCCATCGTCCGTGCCTTGGCCGAAGGCTGGCAGCTCCCAAAGGAAGAAGCTCAATTGATCATGGAGATCAGTTATCAACGCATCATGAAAGGGCTGGATTTCGTCCAATTGTCCAAAGGGTTTCGCGCCTATACGACGATTCCTGAGCGTAAAGCGTTTCTCAAAGGCTTGTTTGCCATCGCGAACGCCGCCGGTAAGACTTCAAGCGAAGAAATCGAAGAAATTCGTTCGATCGCCAACAGTCTGGAGCTGGGTCATCAGGACTTCATCGAAGCGAAGCTGACCATTTCGCGAGAAGATCGAAGCGGGTTGTGACTATCAATTTTTGTCTTGATTCCCTTCCAACCTGTCGATCACGGCGGCACCAACCGCATCCCCCCATACATTGACGGTCGTCCGGCAGCGGTCCAGAAACCAATCAATCACCAGGATGAGAGAAATACCTTCTATCGGAAGGTTGACGGCTTTGAGCACGATGACCATGGTCACTAATCCGGCTTCCGGAATCCCGGCTGCTCCGATAGCCGAAAGCGTGGCCGTGAGCAGGACGATGATGGTTTCTCCCAACCCCAGCTCAATCCCATAACTCTGCGCGATAAACACTGCCGCCACGGCTTCATAGAGTGCCGTGCCATTCATATTGATCGTCGCCCCCAACGGAATGACGAAGCTGACGGTTCTTCTGGAAATATTGCCCTTCTCGATCAGGCTGTCGATGGTCAGAGGCATAGTCGCCGAGCTCGAACTCGTGGAAAAAGCGGTCATCAGTGGTGCGCTCATGGTTTTGGCGAAGGCTGGAACAGATTGTCGCGCGACGAATTGAAGTATCACAGGCAGCACGATCATCCCGTGAAGGAACAGTGCCAGAATAACAGTGCCTGCATAGGCTCCCAGGGATTGAAGCTGCGGCCAAAACCCGGAGAAACCTCCCGCTTCTCCAAGACGACCCGCGACTAAGGCGCCTATGCCGAGCGGCGCAACCCACATCAGTAAATGGACGATGCCCATGATAGCTTCGTTGATCCCTTCGAAGAATCGAATCACGATGCTGCCTTTTTCGCCTATAGTCGTGAGAATGCCGCCGAATATGAGTGAGAAGACGATTAATGGCAGAATCTCGGTGTTGGCCATGGCCGAAAATAAATTCTTGGGCACCAGACTGGTGAGGATGGTTTTGAGTAAATCACCAAGGGTCGTCGGCTTGTCTTCCATACGCTCGGATACGGTTTCCATGGCTTCACTACTTGCCTGCAAGTTTTCCGTGGGAACGCCAGGATGGATAACCAACACCAATACCAGTCCGATCGAAACGGCGATGGCGGTCGTGGTCATGAAAAATAGGACCGTCCGACCGCCCAGCTGTCCCAATTGTCGAACGTCACCCAGGCTACTGACTCCCACGACCATGGAACTCATGACCAACGGCACGACCATGACAAACAGCGCACGAAGAAAAAGCTCTCCGAGAAACGCCACGGCATGTCCCGCTTTCGGGATGAATCCACCAAGCATGATTCCGCCGACAATGCCCAGTATGATGAGTATCAGCAGTCGATTGGAGGAGTTGGAGGCCACGAGAATTACAAGGGAGAGAATATTCGTTTGGTACGTGCCGACGAAATCATGGTGTTCTGCGATGGGCGATCAGGAAGAGTCGTGAATGGGGGCCGTGAAGGAGAAAGTGAATCCATCGATTCCTGAAAAGTTACGTTTGATAACTTTCCATGGGTGGGCAGGTGCAGACCAGGTTACGATCGCCATAGGCATTGTCGATGCGCGAAACAGCCGGCCAGAATTTTCTGTGTCTTAACCACGGTTGAGGAAATGCGGCCTGTTCACGGGAGTAGGGATGATTCCACTCTGACGATGCAATCTGCTCGATGGTATGTGGGGCATGTTTGAGCGGGTTATTGTCTCGGGGAAATTGTCCGTCCTCAACCTCTGCGATTTCTTTTCTGATCGTGATGAGGGCTTCACAATACCGGTCCAGCTCAGACTTGGATTCGCTTTCGGTCGGTTCGATCATCATGGTTCCCGGAACTGGCCAGGACACCGTTGGAGCATGAAACCCAAAATCCATGAGACGTTTGGCGATATCTTCCACCTCAATATCGGCACTTTTCTTGAAGGGCCGTAAATCCAGGATAAATTCGTGAGCCGAAAGGTTATGCTTTCCCGTATAGAGCACATCGTAATGTTTTTCGAGGCGTTTGGCCATGTAGTTGGCGTTGAGAATGGCTACTTGGGTCGCCTTGGTCAATCCGTCCTCTCCCATGAGCGCGATAAACGCCCAAGAAATGGGGAGAATACTCGGACTGCCATACGGTGCGGCGGCGATTGGACCAATAGCTTGAAACCCGCTTGGATTATGAATGGGATGCCCTGGGAGGAATGGAGCGAGATGAGCGGCGACTCCGATGGGACCCATGCCGGGACCGCCTCCACCATGCGGGATGCAAAAGGTTTTGTGCAGGTTGAGATGACACACGTCCGCGCCTATGTCTCCCGGACGGCATAGACCGACCATCGCATTCATATTTGCGCCATCCATGTACACCTGTCCACCATAGCGGTGGACGATCTGACAAACTTGACGAATCGTTTCTTCAAACACCCCATGAGTCGAGGGGTAGGTCACCATGAGTGCGGATAAGGCGTCTTGGTGTTCCGAGGCTTTGGCTTCTAAATCCGCGAGATCGATGTTCCCCCGGTCGTCGCACGCGACGGGAACGACTTTGAGACCGGCGATCACAGCACTGGCCGGATTCGTGCCGTGCGCTGAGACTGGAATCAGGCAAACCTTCCGCTGAGCCTGCCCCCGCTGTTCATGATATGCCTGAATAGCCATGAGACCAGCGTATTCACCCTGGGAGCCGGCGTTGGGTTGAAGTGAGACGGCGGAAAACCCCGAAATTTCCGCTAACCATTCCTCCAGTTGTCGAAATAATTTTTCGTACCCCTGTGATTGATCTCGTGGAATAAAAGGATGAAGCCTTCCAAACTCAGGCCAGGTAACCGGAGTCATCTCGACGGTCGCGTTCAGCTTCATCGTGCATGATCCCAACGGAATCATCGAATGTACTAAGGATAAGTCCCGATTCTGAAGATAATACATGTATCGAAGCAATTCGTGCTCAGAATGGTATTGATTGAATACTTTGTGAGTGAGGTATGAGGATGTTCGCGCAAATAGTTCTGGTATCGTCGAGTCGATAGCTTGTCCAAGGTCCTCTAAGGAAAATGGGAGCGTTTCGGTTGGTGAAAATATTTTAAAGAGGCGCTCTATTTCTGAAGAAGTCGTCGCTTCATCGAGTGAAATTCCAAACGTCCCATTCTCGAATAGGCGAAGGTTCATTCGTTGAGTTTGACAATTGGCCATAATGCGTTCAGCGGGGATGTCTGGCGATGTCACGCGCACGGTGTCAAAGAAGAGTGCTTCCTCTACTTGGCATCCCAGTTTTTTCAGTCCCTCGGCGACTCGCAACGTCAGTGTACGAATTCGATGAGCAATCTGACGGAGACCGGCCGGGCCATGGTAGACGGCATACATGCTGGCGACATTGGCCAAGAGGGCTTGGGCCGTGCAAATGTTACTGGTCGCGCGATCTCGACGAATGTGTTGTTCCCGTGTTTGCAAGGCGAGTCGATAGGCCATGTTCCCATTCGCATCGCGGGATACGCCAACCATGCGACCGGGCATCTGCCGCTTGTATGTTTCTTTTGTCGAAAGGAATGCGGCATGGGGACCTCCGAATCCGAGAGGGACGCCGAGTCGTTGACTTGATCCAACCGCGATATCGGCGCCAAATTCACCTGGAGGACGAAGCAGCGTGAGCGCGAGCAAATCAGTGGCAACTACGACCAAAGCGCCTGCTTGATGGGCACTGTGAGTCAGATGCTCATAATTTCGAACATATCCTTCCGTCGTCGGGTACTGGAGAAGAATCCCAAAATATCGTGAACCTTGCCATTGAATGTCTTCGGGATTTCCGATGTCTATGGTGAGGCCCAGCGGTTTGGCTCGCGTCTCGACGACGGCGATCGTCTGCGGATGACAATCTTCAGAAACAAAAAACGATGTCTGGTTTGATTGACTGAGAGCCTGGCACATGGTCATGGCCTCAGCGGCAGCGGTAGCCTCGTCTAATAAGGAAGCATTGGAGAGTGGAAGGCCTGTCAGGTCGGACACCATGGTCTGAAAGTTCAGGAGGGCTTCTAATCTCCCCTGCGCGATTTCAGCTTGATAGGGGGTGTACTGCGTGTACCAGGCTGGATTTTCCAGGATATTTCTGAGTATGACCGGAGGCGTGATGCAGTCATAATAGCCCATGCCGATAAACGATCGGTACACCTGGTTTTGGTTGGCGAGGTTTCGGAGTTCGGTGAGTACGTCCTGCTCGCTGCGATGTGTATGGAGTGTCAGGGGCTGTTTCAGACGTATATCTTCAGGAATCGTGTTCTTGATCAGGGCGTCAAGAGATGAAAGGCCCAAAATCCCAAGCATCTCTTGGATGTCAGAATCCGTTGGGCCAAGATGCCGACGGGGAAATGTGTCCAACAAGGTTAATTCTTGACTGCTCTGAGGGTTAGACATCACGATCTGCTCGGGTGTGTTAAATGGGAAGCCATGCCTGACTGAAAAACCAGGATTTTTCCATCACATCGCAATGTAGAACATGTTTCAAACTGGAAGGGAGAGATGTTTGTCTGAAAAAGAAGGCGGTCACCGAAATGTTCGTTAATTTTTCACTAGTGAGATGTATGAGAAAATGGAGTCTAACAACCCAGGTTTTCCAAAAATTCCAGGACTGATGTTTAAGAATACAGCCTATCATGATCTTAGAAGTTCTGCAAAGAAAACAAAGAATGACGCCTGAATTATGCCTTACGCATGGTAGTTCAGGCAGGGATATAAGTTGCCAAGGGTATCGTATTTCGGGTAGAGGAAAGCGAAGACCATCCTAAACCTGTTATTCATTTAATCCATAGGGTGAATCCATGATTATTTTGTCGAATATTCAGAAGCTGTATGACGGAACGGCCGCGACGCAAGATGCGGTTCATAAGCATATGGATGTGTGGATTGAGAATGGAAAAATTGAAGCGGTTCAGCCGCATAATCCCAAGCGTCCCAAGGGGTCAGAAGTTATATGCATCGACTGCTCGTCGTACACTGTGACCCCCGGCCTCATCGATTGTCATGGCCATGTGACGATATTTGGCGTGGGAAGGGATGACATGGAGAGGATGAATGGACCAGAAGGCCTGATCTATGCAGAGCGGATTCTGTATGCCTCTCTGGTAAACGGTGGGGTAACGACCATACGTGATGTCGGTGGCGCGACACATGTTCTTAAGCGTCTCATCGATCAAGGTATCATGATTGGTCCGCGACTTAAGATCGCCATTTGTATGCTTTCAACGACTGGCGGGCACGCGGATTTTCTAGGACCCGACCGGTGCTGTGGGCAGGTCTCGGTCTTGTGGCCGCCCGGGCCAGGCCGTCCTTCCAGTATTGTTGACGGGCCATGGGCGTGTCGTAAACGAGTCCGTGAGATTGCCGCTTGTGGTGGGGACTTGGTGAAGATTTGTGCGAGTCCCGGAGTTGTCTCTCCGTCGGATAAGCTGGAGCATCGGGATTTCACGGCCGCTGAAATTGAGGCAATTTGCGAGGAGGCCGCCGCCAGGGGCATGTATGTGGCCGCTCATGCGCATAGCCAAAACGGGATTGCTTTGGCCATTCAACATGGTGTGAAGGACATTCAACACATTTCATTCATGGATCAGGACCTGGCCGAAAAAGCGTACGCGAAAGGGTGTACCGTCACGCCCACCTCATGGATTGGCCAGGAATTGGTCAAGGAAGACAATCTCAGCGAATTTGTCAAACATAAGGTTCAGCAAGTTGCCGAAGCGCATTCCCAGGCCGTGCAGGCCGCGTTTCAGAGTGGCTTAAAGATGCTTGGAGGGACAGATCCGATTTTACCGGGGATGCATGGTCGAAATTACATGGAGCTGGTTTCTTTGATGAATGATGGAGTACCGGCTTTGTCTGCCTGGCATGGTATGACAGGCTTGGCGGGTGAATTGGTGGGTGAGAATGGAGAAGGCAAGATTGCAGCGGGTCACCCGGCTGACATCTTGGTGTGCCAGTCCGATGTCATCGAACGGCCAAGACTGTTCGAGGAACAAGCTCTTGTCGAGGTGATCAAGGATGGGGTGGCATATCGTGGCGGGCTCACCGCATTTCCCAGGAAAACGTTCGCGGGATGTGTGTCGGAGGCGTTGTGTGCTGACGATCAGAAGAACGAGTAGCTGCGGTACCTTGGTTGACGGTGCTCCGAACGACTAGGCTTCTCCAGTCTTAGTAGGAGAGCCATCGAGGTTGGTTTCGTCGGCTTCTTCCATGTCAACGATCAGATCACCTTTTGGTGAATAGAATCCTTGGTCATCTATTTGGACGATACCGTCACAATTTTCCTGAAAGAACTCAAGAATCCAACCGTTAAAGTCATAGCCTTCGTCGGTGATGTCGCTCTTTGGCAACTGTGTGGTGGCGATAAAGTGTGCGCTCCGGACGAAATCTTTGGCTATTTGAGCTTCTATGTGGTCGAATGGTGATAAACGGTTCTGGAAAGTGAGGGTCTCGGTTTCAAACACGTCCTTATACGTGCCTTTATTCCTGACGCAGAACAGTTGCAGCGGTTTTCGCTCTCTATGATAGCCGATTGAAACATGCGTCCAATCCCAATCCTCGAGGGCTTCGGGGTCCATCGACGCGATCAAAGGCGTTTGATTTTTTGCGCGGAGAAAATCCAGGAGCAATTTGAGTGGCGGAGTGTCTTCCCGTTTACAAAACACCCTTGTGTACATCACGTCTTGTTTGACGGGTTCTTCGGTGCTCTGCGGAGCAGCGATAATCGGAAGTTCTTTGGCCATGGTTTAGTACTTTACAATTAGTGAATAATAAATTATAAACGATAAACATGCTACTGTACCTGTCCCGACGCCGAGCTCGCAAGATTGAAATGTTCACAGTTAAGGGTGGAACGTTCCCCTTGCATAGCAAGGAGAATCGGGCCGTATCATTGATTTCATCAGTGTTGACAGGGTAATTTGCATCCGGTACACTTTCGCCCCGTTATCTCATCTAGAGAGCATGGACGTGATTTCTAGTTCACGAACATGTGACTCTCGCCTCTTTAGTAGGGGAAAGGGGCTTTCCTTCCATTGAAAATTCTTTAAGACAAGTGGGCGAGTAACGGTTCTTTAACATCTTTTCTGAGGAGGAGGTCTATACATGGGAAAAGCAATGACTAAGTCTCAGATTGCTGATCATGTGGCGAAGAAAGCCGACATTACCAAGAAAACGGCTACGCAAATTCTGGATGATTTGGCTGAGCTGTCGTACAAAGAAGCCAAAAATTCTTTCACGTTGCCTGGGATCGGAAAGCTTGTCTTGGCGCATCGCAAGGCGAGAATCGGAAGAAATCCGCAAACTGGAGCAGCGATTAAAATTCCCGCGAAGAAAGTTCTGAAGTTTCGCGTGGCTAAAGCCGCGAAGGATCGTATCCTCGGTGTGAAGAAGTAGATTGAGAGGTTTTTGAGTTTACCTCTTCTTCCTGGTTCTCCATTTCTTGAACCATCCAGGCTCACCTTTTTATCAGTTCTGTTATGACACGGGGTAACGCTGGAGAAGGCGTTGCCCCGTTGCTCTGTTATCGCATACCAGGCCGGTCTTTGCCGGAGCTTTTGATTCCCGCTTAATAGAGAGAAGGCGTCAACCCACTACGTCCCATTCCATCGTGCGCGACGAGATTAACGACATCTCCTTCATGCACTTTCGTATCCTCGCTGGCAATGCGTTTATTAACGGTTACCATGAGCTTTTTTTCTTTCAGCAGCTGGAACACATCTCGGAGAGGCTTGCCTTGATTGCGAATGAGCTGTTTGACCGAAATTGACTCGGCAATTTCACATCCCAACGTTCGTTCACCATCAGTGGTTTGCAGTTCTCCCATCAAGGCTATGGTCACCATCGTTCTCTCCTTCTCATGATATGGTCTTTCTGAATGGATGAATAGATCAGGAACCGAGTTGTCCTCCCAATCGTGATATTCCCCTGCCTTCTCTACGTCGCCGGATGACGATCCGCATTTCTCACGGTAACAAGATTCTGCGTCAGGCGGCAATATTCTTTGGACTTTCGCAATTGCTATGGAGAATCCTGATACGGTATCGTCCTAGACAGGATTGTCTACGGTGTGAGTCGTAATGTTGAATCGCCAATCATTCTAAGAGTGAAGGTCCATGTACCGGATTATCATCATCCTCATTCTGCTCATCATCTTGTTTTATATGGTTCGACGAGCGATTCGGGATTGGAATAAAAAGGAGACTCCCGAAAACCTGTTGGCCAAAGATGCCATGATTCAGGATCCGGTTTGTCAAGTGTACATTACGGCAGATTCAGCGATCACTAAGCGGATCAATGAACAGACCTATTATTTCTGCAGTCAGGATTGTGCAAACAGCTTCTTAGAGAAACATCCGTCTTGATTCCTTTAAAAGCTTCTCCTTCGTGTGCAGCTTCTTTTTCCCCAGCGTTTACAATAGCGCGGTATAGACGCGGGTGGGATTCGTTCTAAACTTGTAGGGAGAGTGTCGTAAGTGAGGAGCGATGCGTGTTTCCTAGGCGAGGGCTCCGCCACAGGAAGAGCCAGACCCTGCCGTGCACCCGTAACAATGCGGGCCAGTCATGATCGGTCGCTGTGCCAGAGAGTGAAGGTCAAAGTCGGTGATGGTGTTGCCGCTGGACGCTTGGATCGTGAGGTCCAACATTTGATTGAAATCACAATCGTAGAGCTTGCCGTCCCATCCGACGCTAATGAGTGATCGACACATAAGGCCATTGATGGATGCTGGATTGAAACTCTTGGTCAGTAGTTCGTAATATTGCTCGACTTCTCCTTTCTCTCGAAGGTCTTCTAGAAATCGGCTGATAGGCATGTTCGTGATGGTGTAAAGATGATTAAAGGATATGCCGAACCTGGCCTGAAGCTCTCGTTTGTAATCCTCTTCCAGCTGTTGTTGGGATGGTGGGAGGCTTGAACCTATGGGATTGTACACCAAATGCAATGTCAGTCCCGTACCTTGCTGACCATATCCCAGCGCATTGAGTTGTCGCAACGCTGTCATGCTTCGGTCGAAGACCCCTTGGCCTCGTTGTTCATCTACATTGTCTTCTATGTAACAGGGGAGCGAAGCGACGATTTCAACCTGGTGATCAGCGAGAAATCGTGAAAGGTGGCCTTTCCCTTTGACAAAAAACACGGTTAAATTGCAACGGTCGATGACTTTCCGGTTGAGGTTCCGGCATTCTGAAACGAGATACTCGAAATGGGGGTTCATTTCCGGAGCTCCTCCGGTAATATCCACCGTGGAGATTTGAGGGTGGCGTTCGAGAACGGCCAATACCTGATCGATCGTCTCGCGAGTCATTACCTCGGTACGATGAGGTCCGGCATCCACATGGCAATGCTGACAGGTTTGGTTACATAATTTTCCAACGTTGACTTGAAGCGTGGAGATCCTCTCGGCGGCTAAGTCGTGAACGCCATGTTCTGAGAGTGTACGGCTGAAAGAAAGGACTCCGTTTCCGTTGCTGGAATCGGATGGTTTTTCTGCCTTAAAGGACGGTTTAACGATCGTCAGGGATTTCATGGGTGTTCAGCCGGGTTGCAAGTCTTCTGGATTTCGCATTTCCAAATTAGTAAACAGTGTTCGAGTTTCAACAAATTTCGTGGCGATTAACAACAGCTATCAGTTGGTCCACAGGAGGGAGACGAATCGTTTGAGACCGTTTCGTTCGCACGGTTGATAATCACGAAATACTTTTTATAATCATCGTGGTCCAGAACCTTCAATGTCTTCGAGCAAATCTCAATGGCCTCTCCACAGGTAAAAGTATGGCCGTCATCATCCACGGCTTCGACGAATGGTCCGGTGAGTAAGGCGAAGTGTCCTTCCCATGTACATGCTGTGTTCTCTGGTAGAACCGCAGACCATCGCGGGTCTTCGGTGCTGAGCGTCACAGGGTTTTCAGAAAAAATGAACTGGTCACGGTAAGGTTCACTTTTCAACAAATGTTCCGTGCTTTCGTTCACCGCTTGTGGTTCTCCCCGTCTGTAGGTCTGGCCCTGTTCATCGGTTACGCGGCTGAACGGACCTTTGAATGTCGCGAATCCTGAGGATTGGCCGGTTTGACCATTGGGAAGCTTATATCCGGTGAGGGTCAAAGATAAGAAATGGATGCCATCAATGACGCGCCATGGGATGAATCCAACCCGGTGAATGCCTCCAAACCCGGCGTTTCGTAATCCTCCCCAATAGTCGCTCAGCCGTAATGCCCCAGACAAACAATCTCCCCATTTTTCCTTGTCGTGGATCATGTATTGTGGAATCGGTTGATCAGCCACGATATCGGAGATGGTGAAGCGGCCTCCAGGCTTGAGGACACGGTACATTTCCTGAAACACTTTGAGCTTGTCTGGAGCCAGGTTAATGACGCAATTGGATACGATGAGGTCCACGCATTGATCTTCGACGGGCATGGCATCAGCAAACCCTTTGCGAAAATCAACGTTGGAGGAGGCATAACCCAAGTTGGAGGCGACGATCGGGGCCTGGCTTCGAGCCAGTGCGAGCATTTCATCAGTCATATCAATGCCGATGACTCGTCCGGAAGGGCCGACGCGGCGTGAAGCTTCAAAGCAGTCAATGCCCCCTCCAGACCCAATATCCAAAACCGTTTCCCCTGCTTGTACGGAGGTAAGCCCTACGGGGGTTCCGCAGCCGTAGGAGACTTTTAGGACGGCTTCCGGAATGAATTTGCCAAGCTCTTGATGATCGTACCCGGTCGGGCAACACATTTCTTCTCCGGTCGTGACAGCCTTCGCATATCGTTCACTGACCGCTTGTGTTATCGTTTGATTCTCCATGATCCCTCATCAATGTATGGGTTGATAGTGTCAGTAATTTCTCTAGACTTTTTATCATGGCATTCGATCCATTCTAAAGTGAGAATGTCAGGAGACTACCAGAAATGTTACAAAATTTCCGTCGTATTCATGGCTCATTGGCCAGGGACAAGAGGGAATTCATCCTGTGTGTGGGAATGGACATTGGTTGAGGAATAGGACGGGGTTTGTTGGCGTAGTTGTAGAAGTCCACATTGATGTTTTATTACCTCACTATAGAGAAAATAGCTGAAGGTTTTTCAATCCACTTTGAGAGAAAAAACACCTTTATTATCTAAGGTCCAAATTATAACGTATTGAATTGAAAAATAATTTCTGGCATTTCTCTAGTAGGTACTATCTTTGCTATAACTTATGGATGAGGTAGGAATCCTCCAAATCACTCACAACAAGTAGAATAATGATATCAAGACGGCTTACATAAAGAGAGGCCATGAGATGCCACTTGTCCAATGTCCTGAATGCCAAAAAGAAGTTTCTTCACTCGCCCTCTCCTGTCCGAAATGTGCGTTTCCTTATCCGGGAAAAAAGGAGCGGCTAAACGGGACTGCGACCGAGAAGCTACTCCCGTGTCAGGACTGTGGAAGCCTGATTTCCAAGTCTGCCCAATCCTGTCCGCATTGCGGGGCGCCTATCGCACAGAGCGTGGAACAGGCAAAAACCGAACGGCCCCCAGAGCCTCCAACCATTTTATCCCCTTCGCCAACGCCTCTTGCCTCCTCAGAACCGGAGGAACAAACTTGGCTCTGCCCCAATTGTGGTGTGCCCTATACTCGTCGTCTAAAAGGTTCAAAGTCGGAGGTTGAAGAGCTGAACGGGTTGGCTCTGCAATCAGCCCCCCCGATGGCCTCACGTCGTACGAACGCTTTGGAAGATGAGTTGCGCCAGGAAGTTCAAAATTCGTTGAGTATAGTCGTTCCCCGAAGGGAACGTAAGCGCAGTCCGCTTTGGGAAGAGGCGAAGGCCATGTATGAGGAAGAGCATCTGTCCTCACGGCCTCGCCCCAAAAAAGGAGTCTATCTTCTGGTGCTCGTTGCCGTGCTCCTTCTCTCTATTGTCTCGCTTGTATTTTGGGGATTGGAGGGCCTCAATCCTCTAGAAGCCCTCGTGTATTGGCAGATGTAGGGATTTCTGTTCTTCTGTAGTTTTATCCCTCGTATAGAACTTTCAGCACGATGACTCTATCTCGTTGTTCCTAGGGGACGATAGTTTAGTAGGGATCAAGTGGCCTCATAATCATCTTTTGTTGAAGGCCTTAAGCCGTCTGAGGTTTCGATTATAGGTCCCCTAGCCTAGAGCACGATAGTTGTTTGTGCCATGACCGTTGAGCGCTGCACGTCGTTGCCAGTCTCTCGTTGCATTGCAGTGTGGGTTACAGGTGCTCTAGTAATCCAAGTCGTCTTCTGTGAATGGATCGGCAGGCTTTTTACCTAAGACCCGTTCCAGCACATGATTCATGGTAAAGATATCGTTATCAAACCCTCCATGTGTCGTGCTTCGGGTTCTCTTCCCTTCGACTCCGTTCGAGTAGATGAACTGAGGCTTGCTCCGCACGGTTTTGACGAGTGTCGCGAAGATTTCCATACCTAACAGGGGCTTGGATTGTGAGTCGTCTGATGGTGGATCGGGCCGCCGCTCGAGCGCGTTTGAGACAAGGTAGAGCAGAGACTTTCTGTAAATTTTTGCCACATGATCATCTTGTTCGAGTTCATCTCGCAAATTGTAAATGGTGAGGTCGTTAATCTTGAGAATGGTTTTTCCTTGGAGGACCGGTAAATAATGGGAATGATAGAGGTCCACGCTGCAGGCTGGGGCAAGCAATGTACATGTCTCGATCTTGAATTTGTAGCGTCGTAATGTATGAAGAAGATGGGCGATGACGATGGCTCCGGTGCTATGGCCCACGAGATGAATTTTCTTCGTCTTGTTTGATTTCTTGATATGTTTGGTAAATCGATTCACCGCATCGGTTCCCGCGCCGTCAGGCGCGAAGGCATCGTGTGCGTCCTGTTTCATTTCTTCCCACAGTAAAGTCCCTGGCCGTCGAATGACGCCTTCGATGAAGCGGTCAGTCCAATCACTAAACCCGCCCACACGTTCGCTCGCCTCGTTTTCTTTTCGAAAGATCAGATCTTTCAATTCTTCAACCACCCCCGTGTCATACATGATGTGAAACGGGTATATCCCATTGCTCTTCAATCGTTCTTTGAGTGCCTCAATCCGTTTAGCCGAGGCCTTCGGTGAGTTCAGCCCGCCATGCATGTAAAACAAAAGATGCTGGTATTTTGAACTGTTGGCCACGAGTTCAGCCGTTTGTTCCACGTCTTCTGGCGTGCTCCAGTACGGTCCCGATGTGGCATACCGTCCGTCATCCACATGTACAAAATGTCCGGCGATTGAAGACCGTGGAGTCGGAGAAGCTTCAGCCTTGTCCTGTTGCGGCGATGCGGTTAACGCCATTTCGGGTTTCAAGTCAAAAATCTGTGGAGTGGACAGTGCAAGCCGAAAAACCCATGCATCCATCACGTTGACGATCCAATCCTCGTACGTCCATAACGCGAGTCCGTGATTTCCCCATTTGGGTCCCCAGGAATTCTGTACCCAAAACCCCTTGTCGTTGTATCCGACGATCACGAATGCGTGTCCTCCGTCCCGTTGTTCCTCGAATGTGATGATGCCGTTTTGGGGGGCATCCCACCCACGGTGCACCTTGGCCGAGACGACGATCACTCCTGTTTCATTCAAGGCCGCATGAAAATGGGAGATACTCGGTTGGACGCGGTAGTAGGCTCCGACCGTCGTTTTGCGAGCGTCCTTCGCGCATTCGATTGTCAGGTCTCCGATGTTTTTCTTTCCCACACGGTACGGCCAAAGATCTTCCGAACAGACGCCCATGTGTTTCCACCCGTGAATGGCGCCTCGAAGGCTGGACCCATCGTACTTTTCTCCCGGCCATTCATCGTGACGCTTGGCCATTTCATAGAGCATTCTTGGGCTGACGCGGACATGTCGGTTCACATGCGAATTGAGAAGATTAATCGCTGCGGCCAAGGCAAATCCTGTGCAAGCTCCTTCACTTTTCTGATCAAGAATCTGAAGATTGCCTGGCGGGTCGATCGCATCTGTGAGAGGAATGAGCGCAGGTTGGTACGGCCAGTCCCTGATGTCGGGAACATCCGGTTCGACGTTTTTTACGCGTTTGTAGTCTGCCATCGACGACTCCCTTTACTGATGGAAATTTCTAAGCTGAAAATCGGGAACAGTTGAGTCATAAGGATACACAAACCCTCGCTTTGAATATATGAGAGAATTGTGCCAAAACTGTGTGTCATTCGTTTTGATGAGGAAGCCATGAAATCGCTTTTCATTCATAGCTGCGAAATGTCAGGAATTTTGTTAGGTTCCCATGTAGGGTTTGCGAGAAAACACCAAGTGCTGTGTATCGAAATTGATACCATGAAGTATAAAAAAGATACAAATCGAATGTAACGTTGCGTTCCACCCGAAGTATCCTGTCCGCGTTATGTTGTTGATATGCATGGTAGGGGTAGGCCAAACGCGATTATCGCGAAAATGGATTTGTCGACATTCGCCGGTCGACTGTTTGGTATCCGAGTTGCTTTTAGTCAGAGAGACGGAGTGTGTGCCAAGGCTCAAGGGAATTAACATCTACACGAGGGATATAATGATGCACCCGATAGTTAAGGTTATGATGTTCATCCTGTTTTTTGCGACAGCCTGCTCGACGGACAATGTCCGTACGCTGGGAGAGGGCGAAAAAGACTTAGATACCTGGGAAGATACGCCCATTTGGTTTCATTCTGCCCTGTACTATCCATCCGAAATCAGCTTGAATTTTCCAGGGTACATCATCGGCATAGAAAAAAGTCCAAAAGAATTGATCGCTCAAGATGGAGACGTCATTACGGTGAATATTCCCGAGGCTGGCGAAGAAATGGCTCAGCACATCTCGCGCATTGGTGATGATGACAAGCTCTTATTCATTTCGCATATCCTGGAAAATTTCGGTGACCAGCATGGCTTGCGAGCCTGTGCGCACTATAACGCGTATTATCGCGAACGAAATTCCCAGACACATATCCCGTTCTGTCAGCCGGACGAGGTTCGTCAAGTGAACCCCCAAAGAGCTTATTGGAGCAGTTGGGAGGCTTTGGATGTCTTGAAGCGGGATATCCACCGTAAATTGCAGAGTCAGCCGTATACACACATCGTCATCGGGATGATGGGCTGGAATACCGACCAGGAGGAGGCTGTCCGAAATTTTAACTCAGTTGCCAAAAACGTGTGGCTGGCCGCGATGGAGGCTGGAGCTGATGATTTCAAGCCGTTATTTATCGGGATAACATGGCCGAGTAAATGGGCTGCCGATTGGATCACGCCGATCATCACTCTCTTCAGTTACGGGAATAAGGCTGACGATGCCGATGAAGTTGGCTTTGGATGGCTTGGCGTGTTGTTGCATGACACCCTGCGTCACTTACCGGCTGATGTGCCCGTTGTCGTGCTTGGTCATAGTTTTGGTGCGAGAGTGTCGAGCATGGGAGTGTGCATGGGGCCGGCCGTGGTCAGGAAGAAAGGCGATGCATTGTTGCCTCGCAACAAAATTTCGCTCCTCATTAGTTTGCAAGGGGCCTATTCCATGAACCGTTATTATGCCGATCAAGGGCGCGAAGGCATTTACTATCCGGGGGGCTGTGAAAATGCGGAACATGTGGTGTTGACCTCCTCAAAGTACGATACCGCGATGGACAATAAATCCTTCGTCCCATTCGTCGGGAATGACACCACGTATGACGAGCATTGCAAAGAGAGGCCTGAGACGGAATTCGATTGCATCAAAGCCTCGAAAGACGGGGACCTGACACTCTCACCTGTAAATCAGAAGCAGAAAACCTATATCAACGCAGATGAGCTGATCTACTTCAATGCCTACGGGTCTGGAGGCCTAGCCCATAGCGATATTTATCGAAAAGAAATGGGCGTGATGTTATGGAAGGTGATCTCAGCGAAAGCCCCGTCTCGCCGATGAGATTTCATTTATGGCTGGAAGAGAGGCTGCCACATGCCGCCTAACGCTTCATCTTCGGTGCCAATACTGAAGACGCTGCCCTTCACCCGCTCTGCCGGTTCGGCCAAGGCTTCAACCTTGACCCCATCTCTGACCCAACCTGTGACCGGCTTGGTTCGATGGAATGTGAGTCCCTGCTCATTGTCCCACTCGAAGATGCCTGGGCTATAAATCACCGATCGGAATGGTCCAAAGTCATCGCCGGGATCATCCACCGCGATTGTCCAAACCTTCCACTGATCTTTCTTGGTCTTTTCGAGGAACAGGTCGGAGGCGTCTCGATCTCCCAACGACTGCTGGTCGGTCACGATTTGCGCATCACCGAGTGGATGGAACGCAGGTTGACTCTGATCCAACCCGTCCAACGATCCCCAGATGAGCTTTCCTCTTTTACCACCGCCTCCACGTGTGGCGAAGATCACCAGAAGCTGGGCTTCGGCTTTCTCTACGCAACTCATGCCCTCAATCTGCCGGGATTTTGGCGTCGTATCAGTTGAGGTATTTTTCGAAAAAGGACGGATTGCACTTATCAATTCACCTTTCCATTTTCCCTTCTTCTCTTTTAGCCGCAGGTGAAACACCCGTCCGTACCTGCCTTCATAGTACCCGCTTTCCGCGACGAGGTACTCATGTTCGCGATGAGGGAGAGCGCAGACGGCTTCCAAATCATTGGGAGGCATGTCGGACATACTCAGAGGATATTTGACGTAGAGATCTTCGTACGCAACCCACTTCTTTTTCACCGTCACAATGCCAAGCCGCGGTTTGGTGTTCGCCAAGTCCTGGTCTTTTTTATGCGAATTTTTGCGGTCGTTGACGACCAGGAACGTATTGTCTCTAACCCTGGCCATGCCGCTAATGCCGGTGTCGAAGGCATGGCTTACTGAAATATTGAAAGCGAAGAATATGCAAAGGGAAATAAATGGAGCAAAGAAGTTCATCATTTTTGAGCAGGAGTTACACGGCATGCATGATCCCTCGAAAGACCAATATCATGACCTACCGGAGGACGCACCTGTCTATTGTATTGATCCATACTTGGTTGTTGAGCAGCCGCATTGGGATGAACTTCGAGCCGATGATCACTTCCATCGAGTCCGCGAAAATCCGGCTGCAGATAGAACGATAACTTCTCACTTTCTTTGTTGAAAATTTCTCCATAGGGAATTTCAATATTCGGTTTTCGAGAGCCTTTGATTGTGCGGGAAGGTTCGATAGATTCAGTTTTGGTGGCGCGTTGCTATTGACTATTTGTGCCACGTACGACACTTTGGTGCTCTCAGCATCTCCAATATTGGAGTTATCAACGGAATGCTTTGCCAAGCAAGTAGCATAGTCAAAGACAAACTGTTTATGAACACGTTAGCGGGCCCCCCTTCAATGACAAATCAACTTATTGGCTATTTACCATAGGCGAAGGTGTCACGGAGCATTCACAAATTTCTGTCCAGGGCTTGGAGCCACTGTACGGTCGCGTCTAATGAGTGAATGAAGCATTAGAGAAAAGAGCTAAGAAAAAAATCCCTTCCCAGCTCTTTTCTCTCGTGAGCGTTAAGCTGTTATGAGCCTTGTGCGTATCGTACGAGATCAGCGAGGGTAAAGTCGCCGCATTTTGCGATACAGGGATCAGGTTTCCATCCTTTATGTTTAAGGAAGCTATCGCAATAGACGAGCATGGCTCCAAACACTTCGAGGAGGATAGCGGACCCAACAGGCCCAAGCTGCTGTCCTTTGCCTACCACTCCGGCCTCTCTCATGAGATAAAAGAACAAAGGCGTATGCGCTTCGAGTTTTTCTCTGTATTTTTTCTCGATACAAGGCCAACCGCGAAGTGTGCCAAATTGAAGGTCTTGCTTCGGGTCAATGGAGTATCCCTTATCTTTCAGAGTCGCTGCCACCTGCTGTCCGCTCGGGAGTCCTAACGCATAGCCTCTTAGCACGTTTCGAAACGCCAGGGAACGATCGTTCTCGCTCGCGAATCGTCCGACGATTGGATCTGGCATGCGGATCAGTTCGTCTGCAAGCAGGTGGTCGAATGCCTTTGAAAAAACGAACTCGTGACAGGGTTCAACATCTAGTAAATAACGCCAGTCTACAGTTAATTTTGGTGGAATAGGACTAAAGCCTTCTGTTCCAAAACGTTCATCAAAAAGATCGACGACCGGATAGTTCACATTGACCGGATATTGAGATCGAACCAGAGTATGGCCAAAACGGTAAGCAGCTACTGAGAACTCAATGGGCATACATATGCGATGGCATTTGTCTCGAATATCACATTTCGGATATTTGCCTTTTTTGATCTCTCCAAGGACGTAGTCGAACACGTTGTCGTCGCAGACGCGTTTGAGAAAATCATGCAACACCAACCACTGGTAGTGATAGCGACAATCCTGTTGCGCGTCTTCAAATGAGCGTCCGACGATACGACGGTTATGAAAACGAAGAAAGAGCAGTTGCATCTGAGAGACAAAAATATTTTCGTCGTTGCGCGGGTCTCCGATCAATGCCCGACCATCGGAATTACGAGGTACGTCATTTTCGTTTTTTTTCGTTCCAGTGAGAAGGCGACCGGACTGTGTCTGATCGTAGAGAAACGGCATCACCTCTGGCCCAAATCCGTAGACACAGTCAAGGTCCAATGACGCTGAACGCATATTCGGTAGCTTGCTCACCTCCTCGGTGCTTTTAGGATCTCCATGGAGATTACTCGTTGAGTCGAGGGTGATATCGTGATCGATAAATTGTGCAAAGAAGGTGTATGCTGCCGGCAGAGAGCTATCGGAAGAATCAGAATTCACATCGTGCATGATTCCACCTACGCCCCCTAAGATTTGTGCGATGTATTCGGCTTCACATTGATGTTGTATGCCGCAATCCTCTCCCCATGTTTTAAGATCTGGAAATAATTTACAGAAATTTCCTAAGCTGAGATGACTACAGCCTTTGGCTTTCGATGTTCCATGCATCGGTTTGCAACTACTCATTGGGTGCTCTCCCTTCCTTGGTATGTGAAAAATAATGATAAAGGCAGTGGCGGAATACGCCACGGTTGTGTCCTCGGGAGCTGCAAGTAGAAGACCAAATGGAGAGAAACGTTATTTGCCTGATAGATACGATAGTTTTCTGTGAAAAATGGGAAACGGCTTACGTCTAAGACTTGGTCAAGAACAGAGAAGAGGAACTATTTTTGTATCCGAATGGATAACCTCGCGTATCTATATTTATACAATGATAATGAATCCCAATACGTTCCGGATAAACCAGAGAAGCGAACCGCCCGAAATCATAGGTTCAACAAGACAGAAGATATGTGAAGCGGCTATAGAATGACTACGGAAAAGAATTCAGCTGGTAATTTCTCGTTTGTAGAGAGAGAGGTTTATCCGCCGGAGATGACGGGAAGTGCCGCTGTGGTAGGGGCTGCAATTTTTGAAAACATCAGCGTGGCGGCGACGGCCCAGTCGATGAAGGCTTTGGGGTAGATCCCCAGCAGCAGGGTGCCGGCCACACAGAAATACACTACGGCTTTGATCGGTGCGGATACGGGGAGAGGGGTGGAGTCTATGGGCTCATTGATGTACATCTTCTTCACGACGATGAGATAGTAGTACATGGAGATGACGATGTTGATCAGCCCGACGATTAAAAGGGTGTAGAGTTCTTCTTCGATCGCCGCGACGAATAAATAGAGTTTGCCGATGAATCCGGCCAGCGGCGGTACGCCCGCCAATGACAACAAAAACAAGAACATGGCAGCCGCTAAAAACGGCGATCGCCGGTTCAATCCACTGTAGTCTTCAATTTCGTCACTTTTTATGCTGCTGCTCACCGCAATCACCACCGCAAAGGCTCCAATGTTGGCGAACAGGTAGGTGAGCAGATAAAACAGCATGGCGTCACTGCCCATTTTTGTGCCGGCAGCCAACCCGACCATGATCGTGCCGATTTGCGCAATGCCGGAATAGGCGAGTAGCCGTTTGATATTCTTTTGCGCGATAGCCACCACATTTCCGTAGGTCATGGAAATGATGGACGCGCACACGAACAACAAGACCCACATGGGTTTGAACGAGGCCAGTCCGACATAGAACATGCGAATCAGGATGGCGATGGCCGCCCCTTTTGGCGCGATCGAGAGAAATGCAGTGACTGGAGTTGGAGCTCCCTGATACGTGTCCGGAATCCAGGAGTGAAACGGCACGGCGCCGATCTTAAAGCCGAGCGCGGCGAAGATGAGCAGGAATCCTATGGCCAGCCCATAGCTCCCCGGCGTCGAGGCCATATCCGAGAAGATCAACGTGCCGGTCTCGCCGTACACTAAGCTGATCCCGTATGCCAGCAAGCCTGCCGCGAAGACACCAAGAATAAAGAATTTTAGCCCCGCTTCGCTCGAACGGACATCCTCTCTCAGATAGGCGACGAGTACATAGAAGCCGAAGGTCGAAAACTCCAACGTGACGAACACGGAAAGCAGGTCATTGGCCGAAGCCATAAACATCATGCCCAGGGCCGACATGACGACCATGAAATAGTATTCACCCTTGAAAAGCCGGAAGGCCTTGACGTAATCGATGGATATGAAGATGACCATCGCTGTCGCCACCAGGATCAGGATCTTAAAAAAGATCGAAAGATGGTCGACGACATACATATTCTTGAACAGGGAACCTGTGATACCGGATTGATCAAACCAGAAGAGGATAAAGATGGTGACGAGCAACCCGCCGATACTGAGGTGCGCTAACGTTTCATGATGAATCTTCTTCATCGAAAAGTCGACGGACAGGACCACGCAGAGCCAGAGCGTAAGGAAAATCTCGGGCAAGATCAGGAGAAGGTCCGAGCCGGTGAGTTCGAGATTGAAGGTCATCATATCGTAAGGCGTAAAACGTAAGACAATATCAAGGGGCAGTTCTTAAGGTAATAATCCCTGTGAATGTTGCGTAACCTGACTCACCACCGGAGCCACTTGATTAATGCGGTCGAGCATAGGTTCGACCGTCGATCTCACCACTTCATAAAAGTGACCGGGGAAAATTCCCAGCGAGACGCTGCACACGATCAATAAAATAAGCGGCATGCGGTCAACGAACGACCTGGCATCATGGGAATGGGCGTATTCCGGCGACAACTCACCGTAGAACAGGCCCCGCATCATCTTGAATAAATAGGCCAACGTCAGCACGATACCGAGGACAGCGATGATGACTTGGAATGGGTATTTCTCCCAGCTACCCACGATAATCATGACTTCAGCGATGAAATTCACGGTTCCGGGCATACCGATCGAAGCCATACATCCAACGATGAACGCCCCAGAGATAAAGGGCATTTTTTGCATCAGCCCTCCGAGTGATGGGATGTCTCTCGTATGAGTTTGGTCGTACACCCATCCAGCCATGGCGAACAGCATGCTGGTGGCGAGGGCATGCGCGAACATGTAAATCACAGCCCCGGTGAGACTGATGTAGTCCAATGCGGCCATGCCGAGGAAGATATAGCCCATATGTGATGAGCTTGAGTAGCCGATCACGTATTTTGTGTCTTTGGCAAAGTACGACACGAGCCCGCCGTAAATGATGCTGAAGACGCAGAGGACAGCCGCGATCCAAATCCATTCTCTGGTGGTTTCCGGGAAGATTTCATAGCCCACGCGAATGATCGAAAAGTGGCCCAGCTTCATCAGCACGCCGGCGTGAAGCATGCTCGTGGCAGCGGGAGCGGCTGCATGTCCGACAGGGGACCAAGAGTGGAGTGGCCAAATCGGGGCGATCGACGCGAACCCAAAAAACACCAGAATCCAGATGATAATGGCCAGCGTACTGTTTTCCGCGATTCCCGTCTGGGATTTGAGGGCCACGATGTCGAAGGTATGCAATCCTGAAAAATGGTAAATCAGCAAAATGCCCATTAGTGCTACGACGGCCCCTGCCGACAGGAACAGCGTCAATTTCATGGCCGCGTATTCTTTGCTGTTCGACCCGAAATTGAAAATGAATCCGACGGAATCCCTGAGCTTCAGGCCTTCGGGGTCGGTCATGGACAGATAGCCTTTGGTATGGCTGCCCCACATACCCAGGAGCACATACATCGGAAGCACCGACATTTCGTAGAAAAAATACAGGAAGAACAGGTCCAGGGACATGAACACGCCAATCGTCGCGGCGGCGAGGATCAGCAAGAAGATGTAGAATTCTTTGGTTCGGTCCTTGATGTGCCAGGACACAAAAACGCCCGCGAACAATAAAATCGCCGACGCGAAGACGAGTGGGCCGCCGATACCATCAACCCCAACATAAAACGCGATGCCGAGTTGTTCCGACCAGGGAAATCGCTGAACGAACTGGTAGCCGCCCTGGTTGGTATCGTACGCGAAGAAGATGTAAAACGAGGCGAGGAGGCAAATGCCTGATGAGACCGCCGCCACCATGCGGGTGAGGAGTTCTTCCTGCCTCGGGACAAAGATCAACCCAATCGCACCGATGAACGGAGCGAAAAGGATGATCAAAAGAGAATATTCGCCCATACGATTAGTCCGGTATCACTTGACTGAGGATTTTTGGTTCTGGTGCCACCAGGGCCGCGCTTCCCTTGTTCAGTCGATCCACGACTTCCTGCACTGAGCCATTCATCATCCGCAAGAATGGCGACGGATACAGGCCGATCCAGAAGATCATCACGCATAACGCGATGCCGATTCCCCATTCCCTGGTATTCAGGTCTTTCAACGTGGCAGGGAGGCCTTCCTTCAGAGGGCCGAAAATACCACGTTCGTAAAACCACAAAAAATAGGCTGCGGCAAAAATGACGCCGGTTACCGCGATGGCGCCGTATAACCAGTAAGCTTGAAACACGCCGAGCAATATTAGAAATTCGCCGACGAAGCCGTTAGTCCCCGGTAATCCGATGGAGGCCATTCCAATGATGAGGAAAAAGGTCGCCAGCAACGGCATTTTCTTCGCCAGACCACTGTACTTATTCACGTTCGTATGTCCCAGACGTTCATAGACGAAGCCGGCAAGAAAAAAGAGCCCCGCGGTGCTAAACCCTAAATTGATCATCGTCAGCAAACTGCCCTGAATGCCTTGAAAGTTCAGGGCAAAGAGGCCGATCACGACAAAGCCCAAGTGACTAATGCTGCTGAAGACTAAGAGCCGTCGGAGGTCAAGTTGAATGATGGCCACGATGGCTCCGTACACGATAGCGATCAGGCCCAACACCATCACGATGGCTACGACGGTCTGATCGCGGGAGGCATCCGGCAAGAGCGGAAAGCTGAATCGCAGGAACCCATACGTCCCCATCTTAATGCCGGCTAACATGACCGACATGGGAATGGGGCCTTGCACCAACGCATCGGGAAGCCAGCTATGAAACGGAAAGACCGGCGCTTTAAAGGCGAACCCAAGAAACAGGAACCAGAAAATCAACAGCTGTTGATTCATAGGAATGGGAACGGAAAGCAATTCCAGCAGGTCAAAACTATAGGTCTGTTTCACCGCGTAATGGTTCAAATCCAACAGGCAGAACCCGACCAGCATAAAGACACTGCCCAGCAGGGTGTAAAGCACGTACTTGAGCGCCGCCGTTTGACATTCTTTCCCGATTCCCCACAATTTGATGAGGAAATAACTCGGGATCAACATCAATTCCCAGAATACGAAAAACAGGATGAGGTCGATCGACGCAAAGATGCCCATGATCGTCATCTCAAGCCCTAAGATACTCATGTAAAACGCCTTGGGATGCGCTTTGACCGTATCCCAGGCGTAGAGCACTAGAAGAACGGTCAGGAAGGCCGTGAGACCGACGAAGAGCACGCTGATTCCGTCAACCGCCATGTGATAGCTGATGCCGAGAGCCGGGATCCAGTTATAGCGTTCGGAGAACTGCATGGCAGCGGAATCGGGTACGAACCCCAGAAGCAGCCACACCGCGACAACAAGCTCCAGCACGGCCACCCCCAGCGTGGACTTTTTGATCAGGTCCTCATCCTTCATGGCCCACACGGCGATCGCGCCGATCAATGGGAAGAATGTCAAAAACGTCAGGATGGGGAACCCAGCTTGTAGTTCTTCTTGCATAGCGAACGTAACCGTATTTACTGCCCGAGCGCGTTTGCGCTCGTGAACCACAGGAACGCGACGTGGACCAGAATGGCCAAGCCAATGATAATGATCGCGGCGTAGTGGTGGACCATTCCACTCTGGAGTTTTCTCCAGGCCCAAGCGGCCAGATGGTGGCCATAACCGATGATGTTGAGTCCGGCGTACATGACGTGTTTTTCAATCCATGTGCTGCCAGCGGCGCTGAGGTCGGTCATGCGGCCGATTCCGGTCACGAACCGGTCGAGCACATTCCTGTCAAACCAATCCAGGGCCTCACCAAGTCGCTTGCATGGCTCGACAAACACTTTGTCGTAGAATTCATCCACGTAGTATTTGTTGAGCAACGTCGTGTACAGGCCGGGAGCCTTTTGTGCCCATTCATCCGCCACACCAGGGTTCGAGATGTACATGTAGCGAGCCAATGCCCATCCGCCCACGGCAATCATCATGGCAAAACTCCCGAGGCCAACCAGAAGCCCCACGTTCACTTCGTGAGCCGTTGCGCCGAGCGGCGTGGCCACATCGTGGAGAAAGCCATGAAGCAGGCCATGTTCCGGAGGAAATCCTAAGAACACGCCTCCCACCAGGGAGAGCGCCGCCAGAATCATCAACGGAACCGTCATGACCTTGGGTGATTCATGAATATGCGATTCGACTTTCGGATCAACACGCGATTCTCCATAGAACGTGAGATTCGTCAGGCGGAACATGTAAAAACTCGTGAGAAATGCGCCGATGGCGGCCAGCAGGTAGAGGAAGTAATGATGATGGATGAAGGCATGGGCCATGATTTCATCCTTACTCCAGAATCCTGCCAATGGGAAAATACCGGCGATGGCGACCGTGCCGATCAGGAACACCTTATAGGTAATGGGGATTTTCGTGTAGAGATTTCCCATTTTCCGGATGTCTTGCTCGCCTTCCAGTGAGTGAATGACCGCGCCGGCCGATAGGAACAAGAGGGCTTTGAAAAACGCGTGCGTGACAACATGAAAGATCGCGGCGGTGTACGCGCCGACCCCACAGGCCAAGAACATGTAGCCCAACTGGCTAACCGTGGAATAGGCCAGAACCCGTTTGATATCGTTCTGCACCAGCCCAATCGTGGCGGCAAACAGGGCCGTGAACCCTCCCACCAGACCCACCGTGGTTAACGCCACAGGCGAGAGATCAAATATCACATGATTGCGGACCACCATGTAGACTCCGGCGGTGACCATCGTGGCGGCATGGATCAAGGCGCTCACCGGTGTCGGACCTTCCATGGCGTCGGGCAACCAGGTGTACAAGGGAATCTGTGCGGATTTTCCGACTGCGCCGATGAGTAAACACAGCGCGATGGCCGTCGCCATGCCCGTCGAAAGTTGTGGCGCCTGTTCCAGGACTTTCAGATAATCCAAGGTTCGGAATTCTGAAAAAACCAGGAAAATGGCGAGTAAAAACCCCGCATCGCCGATTCGGTTCACCACAAATGCTTTGGTGGCCGCTTGGCCGGCAGAAATCTTTTCGTAGTAATACCCGATCAAGAGGTATGAACAGAGACCGACGCCTTCCCAGCCGATAAACAGCACCAGATAATTGTTGCCCATGACCAGCAGGAGCATGGACACCATGAACAGGTTCATGTAGGTGAAAAATCTGGTGAAGCCTTCTTCGCCGTGCATGTAGCCGACGGAGTAGATATGAATGAGCAGCCCGACGCCGGTGATGACCATCAAAAACACGGTTGTCAGGGGATCGATGAGAAAGGCCAGATCGATGGACAGGTCGCTTCCGAAAATCCAGGAGTAGGCGATGACTTCCCGGGGCGTGGGGTCGGAGATGACTTGGCCCAGGACGCCAAGGGCGCACAGAAATGACAGCCCTACCGACCCAAACGCCAGCTTGCCAGCCAGGTCAGTCGAGTACCGGTTCCCCGCGATTCCGTTCGCCAAGACCGCAAGCAACGGAAAGATGGGGATAAGCAGAACTAAAAGATCGAACACGTTACCACTTTAAAATATTAATTTCGTCAACATTGGTGGCGATCTTGCCACGGAAGACGACGATAATAATAGCGAGCCCCACAGCGGCTTCCCCCGCGGCGATGGCAATCACGAACAAGGCCGCCATTTGCCCGGCCATGGACTCGAGATAATGAGAAAACGCCACCAAATTAATGTTGGCCGCGTTGAGCATGATTTCGACGCACATGAGCACGATGATAAAATTGCGGCGTACCAGCACGCCGACCAATCCGGTCATGAAGAGGATGGCACTGACGGCCACATAGGCTTCGACTGGGATCATCTAGAAAAACCTACAATCTTGACTCTTGTTTTGCGCTGATCGCTGATGGGGTTTTCGCGAGCACGATAGCTCCAATGATCGCGCCAAGCAAAAATATCCCGACGATTTCAAACAATAAAAGGTAATCGCTGAACATCGTAATGCCGATGGCCTGGCTGGGCCCGGTCTCAAGGATCACTTGGGGAGACGCGGTGCCTTTAATCCCCCCGTATGGCGATTGCATGAGGAGAAACAGCAATTCACAGAATATCCCCACCGAAGCAAAGAGCAACAAGGCATGTTTGCGGTGAAGATGCTGCTCTTCGGTCTTGAGATTCAGGAGCATCAACACAAAGAGATACAGAACCAGGATGGCGCCGGCATAGACGATTATCTGCACGGCGAACAAAAACTCGGAATTTAACAGGACGAATAGACCGGCCACATGCAGGAGCACCGTAAGGAGCGCCAGCCCGCAATGCACCGGGTTGCGAAAGGCCACAGTCATGACCCCGGCCACGATACTGACCACGGAGAAATACACGAAAAGCAGCCACATCATCGTGAAAGACTAGCTCCGTAACCCATAAAATGTTTAACAATCAGGATGTCACTTTTCATAGACGATTCTTTGCTAGTCCAGCGTGACGTTACTGAGCCGTTCCTCGCTAACGAGAGGAATGTGTACTAGGAATCCTGAGATTTTTCAACAGGGACAGGAAAATGGTAGCGGTAGGCAACACTCTCTTCTCCCTCTTTTTCCTGGTTATGCGCATAGAGATATTTTTTGGCATCGTCAAGATACCGTTCGCCAATATCATAGAGTCGTTTCTTGTCGAAGAGGAGAGTGCGTTTGTCATGCGTGGAAAATTCATACAATTTCGTCATCGCCAACGCATTCACGGGACAGGCCTCGACACAGTACCCGCAAAACACACACTTGGTGATATCGATATAAAACTCGGTCGCATAGCGTTGGAGTGGAAGAGATTTATCCTCTTCACTGATGACCTTGATGCATCGGGAGGGGCAGGCGGCCTCACACAGGTCGCAGCCCACGCAACGTTCTTTACCATCATCGTAGCGCAGGAGTCCAAGGGCTCCGCGATGCGCATCCGGGATGGTTCGCTTTTCACGAGGATACTCGAAGGTCATGGGACGGTGAAACATGTGTTTGAACGTCACTTTCATGGCGTCCCAGATTTCTCGAAAGAAGACCGCGTCGAAGATTTTTTTCGAGAGATTGTTCGAGCTCGTAGCCATCACAGTTTCTCCACATTCACCGAGGCGAGTTTAAAGTAAGGGACGTGGGTCACGGGGTCAACCTCAAGAGGCATCAAATCCTTCACAGGAGGATCGTTGAAATGCTCGGGGAACATACAGCTTCCCGGCATGACCGAGACGTCCGGTGTTACACCCAGGTCCACGCTCATCGCCTCTGACGTCACGCGGATTCGATCGTGATCGGAAAGTCCAAGCCGTTTCATATCTTCCGGATGCATGTGGAGTCTTTTCGTATTTGGCGAAATGGCCAGGAGTCCGGATGCTTGCGTCGAAAGCTTGCCGGAATGATACAGCAGTTGCACCAATTTCAATTCAAAGGGCCTGGCCGTGTTCTTTTTCGCTGATGGTTGGTGATAGCGAGCGCTCACTTCTTCCATGAATCCGTTCGTTAAGTATGGCTCGGGATTCACCTGAACCTGTGCCGGTTGGCCGAGATTGTAGTATCCAGGCAATACTTTCATGATTTCTTGTTGAACATCGCGAGTCGACTCAAACTCCAGGGACGCGCCCAGTCCGTTGGCGATGCCGGCCATGATATGCCAATCCATGGCGCTGTCGCCGAGCGGGTCGAAGATTGGACGGAGAAATTGAACCTTACCTTCCTGGTTCGTGACGGTCCCGTCTTTTTCTGCAAATGTCGTTGCCGGGAAGACGACGTGGGCCAACTTCGCGGTTTCTGTCATAAAAGGGTCCTGACAGATCAACAGTTCAAGGTTCTTGAGTGCGGCTTCGACGTCGCTGGAAGCCGGGAGAGTCTCCAACGGATTTTCTCCCACGACATAGAGGGCTTTGATGTCGCCACTCCGGCAACGTTCGAGAATTTCCATCAATGACGCGCCTTGACCGGCGGGAGGCAGTTCTGAAAGCCAGGCATTGGCCAGTTTTTCCCGGACTTCTGGATTGTCATAGGCATGACCGCCTGGAAGAAATTCAGGCCCTACGCCCATATCCAAGGCCCCTTGCTCGTTAGCCTCTTCGGTCAGGGTATTAATCCCGCAACCAGGACGACCGAGCTTTCCGGTCACCCACAGCAGATCAATCAGGTTCAACACATGTTGATACCCGTTCGAATGGCGAACGATGCCTTCCCCGCACAGTATCACTGAACGGGACGCTTCAGCGAAGACCTTCGTCACTTCTTGAATCTGCTCAACCGTGGTTCCGGTTTGTTCGGCGATGAATTCGAGAGAAAGGGGCTCAACGGCTTGCTTCAACGAGGAAAAGGCTTGAGGATGTTGTCTTGTGACATCTTCGTCCACGAGGTCTTGTTGAATAGCCGATTTGACGAGGCCTTGTATGAACAATCCCTCTGTTCCGGGTTTGACCATCGTGGGATATGATGCGAGCGAGGCGATAGGCGTTTCTGCCGAGTCGACGACGATGACCTGCGCTTTATACACGCCCAAAGCGGCTTTGACACGAAGGCTCGCCACCGGATTGGTTTCGGTAATATTGGAGCCGACGAGTAAGATCGCCTGAGCTCTGGTAATTTCTTCGGACGTGTTGGTCATCCGGGTCACGCCAAGCGCCCGTTGCACGGCTCTGACGAAATTGACATGACCATACCGGGAACTACTGTCGAGATGATTGGTCCCGATGACGGTCCGCATGAATTTTTGAAAGACATAGAGATCTTCATTTGAGCAGCGGGCCGTGATCAAGCCCGCGATAGCCTGCTCTCCATAGGTCTTTTTAATGTAGGCCAGCCGTCCGGCCGCGATATCCAGAGCATCAATCCACGAGGTTTCCGTTAGCCCTGATTCTGTGCGAATCAGCGGGGATGTGAGGCGCGTTTTACTGTCGATGAACTGAAATCCGAACCGGCCCCGCACGCACAAGCCCCCATGTCCATTGACCGTGTCGCCGCGATCTCCCCATTTATTCTTCCAGGATAGGGGGGAGGTAACCCGCGTGACTTCGGTATCTTTTGTTTCGATGTACATTTGACAGCCGTCACCGCAGTAATTGCAGGTGGTCGTGGTCTTCTTGAGCTGCCAGGGCTTATAGGCGTACTTGGAATATTTGTTGGTAATGGCGCCAACGGGGCAGACGGCCAAGCAATCGCCGCAAAATTCACAGTCCAGTGGTTGGTCGCCTTTCGCGACGACTTGGGTGAAGCCGCCTTTTTTCATGAATTGCAACGCATCGATGCGCTGCACATCCTTGCAGATGTTGATGCATTCGCCGCAGGCGATACATCGATTCATGTTGAAATCCAGGACAAGGCTCCGCGTATCTTCAGGGATGTTTTTTTGCTTGGCGTTGGCCAGATTCGTGACCTCATGTTGAAAGGCCATATCCTGGAGTTCACAATGGCCATCAGCGTCGCAGACGGGACAGTCCAGAGGGTGAACGGACAGGTGTTTCTCCACGCCTTTTTTCCTGGCGGCAAACAGGTCGTCACCTTCCGTTCTGATCACCATCCCAGCCGTAGCCTTGGCCGTACAGGAACGGACGGGGGCTTTCTTGCCTTCCTGCATGACTAAGCACATGCCGCAAGAGCCAAACGGGTCGAACGTATAGTGATAGCACATGGCCGGGACGATCTTCCCCGTGCTGGAAATGACGTCATACAGCGACACGCCTTCTTTGGCCGTGACGGTTTCGCCATCGAGGGTCAACTCAATGGTCGCGACTTCTGTATCAGGTGACGTGACTGGCTTAAGTCCCATATCTCATATTCCCTGTTGTCCCACGTTTTCCGGAGCCGTTACCGGTCGCACTCGCCCATCACGATGTCATAGGTGCCGAATATCGTAATCGCGTCCGAGATCATATATCCCCGGGCCATATTATCAAACGCGCCCATGTGAATGAACGACGGAGACCGGATTTTCATCCGGTACGGTTTCCCGCCGCCGGTGCTCACGATATAAAATCCCAGCTCCCCTTTATGCGCTTCTGTTCCGCAATAGATTTCACCGACTGGCGCGTCAAAGCCTTGCGAAAAGAGCTTGAATTGCTGAATCATGGATTCCAGGTTTTTGAAGACCCGGTCCTTGGGCGGCAGCGTGACGCTCGGAACTTCGGCCATGATGGGGCCGGCTTCCATCTGATCCATGCATTGCCGGATGATCTTGATGCTCTCCCGCATTTCTTCGATCCGAATCCAATACCGGTCATAGGTATCGCCGTTTTTCCCGACAGGCACGCTAAATTCACACTTGGGGTAGGCCCCGTATTGCTCGTACTTGCGAAGATCGTAATCAACGCCGGAGCCCCGCAAAGACGGGCCACTCAAGCCGAAACTCAGCGCGTCCTCCGCGGAAATCGTCGCGACTCCGACTGTTCTGGCCAGCCAGATCCGGTTTTTTTCGAGGAAAATGACGTATTCATCGATCTTCGGTGGGAAGTAATCTAAAAACTCCCGAATTTTCCGCGTCAACGATTCCGTGAAGTCCCGTTCGACGCCGCCGATTCGGTACCAACTCGTGGTCAGACGCGCTCCGCACAGTTCATCAAACCAGTCGAGCAAAATTTCACGATCCCGGAAGGTATAAAAAAAGACGGTCATCGCACCGATATCGAGCGCCTGAGTGCCCAGCCAGAACAAATGGCCGATGATTCGCTGTACTTCGGCGACAATGGTGCGCAAATATTCCGCCCGGTCGGGAAGGGTCATGTCCATCAATTTTTCAACGGCCCGGCAATACGCAAAATTGTTGTACATGGCGCAGACATAATCCAGCCGGTCGGTGTGGGGAATGAATTGATGATACGTTCCCGACTCGGCCAATTTTTCCACGCCTCGATGGAGATACCCCATCACCGGCGTTGACTTCACGATACGCTCGCCTTCCAGTTCCAGGATCACTTTCAAGACGCCATGGGTACTCGGGTGTTGCGGCCCCATGTTAAGCAGCAACTCTTCCGTCCGTAAGGTCGGGAGAGATTCGGTTTCTGGATGTTCGGGATCGACCTTATAGATCGTTTCCCGCTGGTCTTCCATGCGGTGCGGCATTATGAATTCCGTTACTCGTCGTTAACTGCGTATCCTTCTCCATGCCGGCCCTATGCCGGGTCGTTCAAGAAATCAAATGTGTCACGCCACCCTTTTCCCTGCAGGGGAAAATCCTTGCGAAGCGGATAGCCTTCGGGGTAATCGTCAGGCATCAAAATACGGCGAAGATCAGGATGATTCGCGAAGCGGATTCCCATCATGTCGAATACTTCCCGTTCCATGAATTCCGCCCCCTTCCAGATGTCGACCATCGAGTCCACGACGCAGTCATCTTCAGGGACTCTGGCTTTGATCCGGATCCGATGCCGTTTTCTGATGGAATAGACTTCGTAGACGACCTCAAAACGTTCTTCTTCATCCGGCCAATCCACGGAACTGACGTGAACGATATAGTCACAATCCATGGCCGGATCGTCATGGAGAAATTTGCAGATATCGTGCAGATGCTCCCGGTTGACGGTGATAGCCAGGTCGCCACGCCATTCCTCAGACTTGAGAAAGCCCTCCGGGAAGTGTTGTTGAATCTGTTCGGCTATTGCATGCATCATTTCGCCTCATGACCCAAAAAGTCCCTGCATCAGGGACGCATCTGTCACGCCTGCGTTGTCTGGACTTTGACCTGTTCCGGCTGCTTGGTGAACACTCGCTTTTCCATGATGCGGTCTTGCAGTTTCAAGATTCCGTCGAACAAGGCTTCCGGTGTCGGAGGGCAGCCGGGAACGTAAATATCCACCGGGACGAAGCGGTCAACGCCCTGCACCACACTGTAACTATCATAAATGTTGCCTGAAGTCGCGCATGAGCCCATGGAGATGACGTACTTGGGTTCAGGCATCTGGTCATAGACTTTGCGAATGACCGGAGCCATGCGACGACATACGGTGCCGGAGACGATCATGAGATCGGACTGCCTGGGTGATCCACGGAACACGCCAGCCCCGTACCGATCGATGTCGTAACGGGCCGACACGGCGGCAATCATCTCGATCGCACAACAAGCCAGGCCAAACGTCATGGGCCAGAGCGAGCCTTTTCGCGCCCAATTCACAGCTTTTTCCAAGGATAGCGTGACGATGCCGAGGTCACCGTCCTTATCCGGCTTTCCGATTTGTACTAATCCCATTCCAACGCCCCTTTTCTCCAGGCATACACATAGGCCACGACAAATAGGCCTATAAAGATCATCATTTCAATAAACCCGATCAACCCGAGTTGTTTGAACGTAATGGCCCATGGATACAGGAAAATGACTTCAATATCAAAAATTACAAAAAGCATCGCGATGACATAATAACGAACCGGAAATGGCATGCGGGAGTCGGAAAATGGTTCACTTCCGCACTCATACGTACTGAGTTTTTCAACTTCGGGGTACTTGGGCTGGACCAAGTAGGAGAGGATCAGGGTGACGACGCCGAACCCGAAGGCGATGATGATAAAAATCAGGACTGCGGAATAGGCGCTGAGATATTCAACAAATTGGTCAAAACCCGCCAAAACCAAGGACCTCCAGCCCTCAAACTCATTATTTTCCTTGAGAATTTTGCATCCTACCACCTTGAAATTTTGCTTATCAATGGAACAAAAGACCTAATTCTGGCCCAAAAAGCCCAAGCTCACAAAATTTACAGCCGTAAAGAACTTGGAGACTATTTCGATTTGGGGGTGCGTCCGGAGTCAGTCTTGCCTATCTTACTGGAAGGCATGCGGAGTTGTTTCGGGGGGAGGGGAGAGCCGTCCTCCCATTCCGAAGAGAGCGGATACACGGCCTTGGCTTTGCTGCGCCGGTGGATTTGGGTGTTGATTCGTTTCTTGGGCTCGGACGAACTGGCGGAAGTTGACTGCGTGGAAGGAGAGGGCTTTCTTTGGCTGCTCTCTTTGTCGTTGGAGGCCATGATTTACTGTCCGCCTTCTGTGCGCGGTTTTGGGGCAGACCAGGAAGGAATCTGAGACGGCGCCTGTTGAAGATCGCTGTTGTCGTACGGTTTCTCGTTGCCGGTCGGGCCATCTTCAAAAGAGTCGAGCCACATTTCCCCCAACTCCTGTTCGAACTTGCCATTGCCGTTCAGGTCGATCCAATAGAATAACGGATCGGCCACAGTAATGACGGACGGGGTTCCGTAGTCATCGAGCCAGACTTTATAGGTCCGTCGCGCGGTCATGTAATCAACCGCCCCTTTGCCGGTCATGTCGAAACGTCGAAAAAACATGTCATTCCGCCAATCGTAAAATGCCTCAACTTCTCGATCATCAAACTCGTCGGGTTCCTCCGGAAGTTTGATACGTGGCTGCGCATGGGAAAAGGGTGGCGGCGTGACGACGGGGATTAACAAAGGCTTCTGTATCTGTGGAGCCATCCAGAATACCATACTCGAAGAAGCCCATAGATTTAATGGTCCCCATGCCAGCATGACTACTGTAAAGGTCGTTGCTGTGAGAATGATCGAAAAATTCCTTTTGAGGGTTGAAGTTTGACCAAAGAATAACTTCATTGAGTTAAAGACCATTACCAATGGGGGGGGCAGGTTCACTCAAACTTCAAGAAAACTTAGTGAATGGCTACGATTTTTTCCTAAGAATGTAGTTGACAGTGACCCCTTCCAGATCTGCTTCCACTCGTTGCTCCCAAGCCTGGTCAAAATCTACTCCTGGAATGCCCATCATAATATCGATGAGGTTGGGGGGAACTCCGATCATATAGAACTGTTGTGTATTTTCAAAATCCTTTGGAGTTGCGTCTGATAAAGGAACGCCAAAATCTGCTAAGGTTTTAGAGACAGCTTAGGCATTCTGCCGGTCGGTTGCGATAAAAATATCGATATCTTTCGTGTAGCGCGGTTCCGTTATGAAAGGACACCGCATACCCGCCCACGATGAGATATTTAATCTTCTCGCGGGCAAAGAGCCGTAATAGTTCGATTGAGCCTGAGTTCATCCAAGGAGCGCTTTTTCAATTTATGATGAAAAACCGTCATGTCCCATACTGCAACCATTCTCGTAGAAGGAGGGAGACTTTGCCAAAACGTCAAATCAAATTCACGGTTAGATTCCCCAATCCTGCCTAGTTTCGTCATGGTTACTTGCCGAGGTTTCATGACATAGGGTCCTGATTAATGGAATGGAATCATTCTGATCGGTCTATGAGAAAAAGGGAAATTGCTTCTTCTATTCTATCAGATTTCTGGTGGGCCGAAACACCAGGACGCCTGTAATACAGATATTCAGATGGTTTCATCCTTACTCGTAGGGCCTGTGTCGAGTGGAGGTCTGTGAGTTAGAAGTACCGTGTCCAAGGGCATCTTGACGATTTAGTTTTTCCTGGTACGCTGGCAATCCTCTCAGTCCGGGCGAGTTGGTACGAAGTAGATTGAACAGTGAAATGAGGGAGTCATGGACCCAGTCACGCTTATCGTTGGCGCAATAATGGCGGCAGCCGCAGTCGTGGGAAGTGAACTCGTGAAAGACGGGTACGAAGCGCTCAAGTCCAAACTGTTCGAAAAAGATAGCCAAGAAAATGATCTTCAGAAAGCCCTGCTGGCCGTGGAGAAAAAGCCGGAATCAACGGCAAGGAAAGAATTACTCAAAGAAGAATTAGAAACACTTTCGATACATGAAGCCGATCCGGTTATTCCTCTCGCCAAAGAATTATTAGAGGTTTTAAAAAACGAAGGCCATCTTGCCCAGGAAAAATACCAGGCGATTTTGCAAGGCAGCGGCGTGATCGCGCAGGGCCCGGGGTCGGTAGCCGTAGGGAAAGGGGGAGCAGCGACTACAGGCGACAATAGTCCAGTAACGATTATTAAGAAACAGTATATTTCTCCTGCCTCAAAAGCTGAGAGCTCGACGATTTCCCACCTCAAACAGTATCTCCGCGAAGTCGCCAAAGAAACCAACGTCTTGCCGCTGAGTACTGTCAGCATGGCGTTTGCTGATTCCGGCAAGGGAGAAAGTTTTACCCTCGCCGATGTCTATACCGACTTGGACACGACGGCCCTCCGGCACGTTGAGCGGGAAGATGAACTGCGGCAATTTCTGGCGCACATGCATGAAAAAGAACGTATTCCAGCGCAGGAAACCGTCAATCAGCAAAAGCACGTGCTGATGATGGGTGACCCGGGGTCAGGCAAATCAACCTTTGCCAAACATACGGCCTATCTGTTGGCCCAAGCGAGTCTGGCCGAGGAGCCTGCGCTCTGGCTTAACAAGCTAAAACCCTGGGATCACGGGCCCCTGTTGCCGGTATGGGTTGAACTTCGAAACGTCGCGGCGTTTGGAGGGAAAGACAAGGAGACATCCGGGACAAGGTACTTTTTTCTTTCCTACCTTGAACACAGCCTGGCTCAATGGGGCATCCCCGAATTCTGGAATGAATTGAAAAAGAAAATCCGCGATGAGAAGTCCTCGATACTGTTCCTGCTAGACGGGTTGGATGAAGTCCCGACGGATCAACGGCAACTCATCGTGGATCTGGTGAATGACGTACGCGATCACTACAAGCAGCACCGGTATCTCGTCACTTGTCGCCCCTATGCCTACATTGGCCAGCCCTGGCGGCTCAAACAATTCCACGAAGTGACCTTGGCCCCATTCAGCGAGAAACAAATAGACCGGTTCGTGGAAAACTGGTATGACCGCCTGGCCGAGCGTCAACAGTTGCCGACTGAACTGGCCCGGCAACGGCGAAACAGATTGAAAGACGCAAGCCGGCGGCAGGACCTGCGTGGCCTGGCCGAACGTCCGTTGTTATTGACGGTCATGGCGCAGCTCCATGCGTATAAAGGAGAACTCCCGGATGATCGCACGGAACTCTATGCCGACGCCGTCGACTTGTTGCTCAAGCGCTGGGAGAATCGGATGGGACAGGAGCAGGGCATTCTGGAACATCTGAATGTGCCGGGCCTCAAAATGAGTGATGTGGAGGCAGGGCTCTATGAGGTCGCCTTTCGTGCCCATTCCAAGGGGGGTGGAGCGGACACGGCCGACATCGATGAAGGGGACCTGCTGAAGTGGTTGCGGAAATATTTGGGCAATGACTGGAACAAAGCCAGTGAGTTCGTCGACTACATTCGCGAAAGAGCGGGGCTCCTCATTCGTCATAAGACGGAAGCCTATACGTTTCCGCACCGGACGTTCCAGGAGTTTTTGTCGGCATGTCATCTGGTTGCAAGACCGGATTTCCCCAAGGAAGCGGCGGACCTGCTTCGGGAGGATGCGAGCCGCTGGAAAGAGGTCTTTATCTTAAGTTGTGGACATGCGGCAAGAAAGAAGCAATTAGGTCAGGCCATTGCCGCCGTCAATGCCCTCTGCCCCCAAGGCATGAGGCAGGGCTCTTCGGCAGATGCGGAGGCATGGCGAAGACCGGCGATCGCTGGCGACGCGTTGCTCGAAATCGGTTTAGTCGGCGTCACACGTGAAGCGGCTGGTCAAGCAGTCTTGGAACGGGTTCAGAAGTCCTTAGCGGCTGCAATCGGTCAGGATTCGATTCTTGCGGCCGTGGATCGCGCAGCGGCAGGACGAACGTTGGCGAAACTGGGCGATCCTCGCATCGAGGTGCTCGATCCCTTGCGTATGGCATGGTGTGAAGTGCCGGCCGGGGTGTTTCTGATGGGAGACGAAACGCAGGAGTGTACGATTCCCTATGACTATCGCATCTCCAAATATCCCATCACCAATGCGCAATTTCAAGCGTTTGTCGATGCGGGTGGCTATCGAATGGAAGCGTATTGGCCGGAGGCGATACAGGCAGGAATCTTAAATAGCGGTCGAATCCAGGGAAGATATGATGATCAGCCACGGATTGGGCTTGAAGTGTTTGGTGAGCCGTTTAATCTTCCGAACCATCCCGTGGTGGGGATCACATGGTATGAGGCCTTGGCGTTTACGAGATGGCTCAACGAAGAAATCAGAAAGCGAGGCGAGTTGCCTGATAGTTGTTCTGTTCAATTACCCAACGAACCGGAGTGGGAAAAAGCGGCGCGAGGCACGGATGGTCGGACATATCCTTGGGGCAATGGGCCTGATCCGAACAAAGCCAACTATAAGGACACGGGAATCAACAACACGAGTGCCGTCGGCTGTTTTCCCCATGGCGCAAGTCCCTATGGAATTGAAGACATGAGCGGCAATGTCTGGGAATGGACCAGAAGTGTGTGGAGAGAAGAGGGATATCCGATTGACCAGGAGGGATGGAAAAAGCAGGAAGACCTAGCGGCATCCCAAGAAAGTCCCCGTGTGGTCCGTGGCGGGTCGTTCGGTTTCACCGATTTCGACTTGCGGTGTGCGGTCCGCTCCAGCTTCCACCCGGTCATCAGGTACGGCGATCTTGGGTTTCGAGTGGTGGTGTCCCCATTTTCCGAACCCTGAACGCTGTCTGCTCTGAACTCTGGCGCTCTGGCTTCTGACAAGCTTGTGGTGCCGGGTGGACGTACCCGACGACAACTTGTGCTCTCACACAAGGTCTTTTAAGAAGGTTAACGCAGGCGCGACCCGGATACCTTCTTTGGTCTCATAATCTTTCTTGCCGGTCGCGTGAATCTGCCAGGCCTGGGCATCCGGAAATTTAGCTTTCAAGTACCGTAGCGGCTTTCCAACCTCGTCATCGGCCCACTTACATTCGATCAGCCACAATGGACGTCTGGCATCGGTCACGACAAAGTCGACTTCCCGTCCGTCAATATCACGAAAGTAGTGCAGATCCACATCCCGTCCTTGAGTGTCCTGCTCATAATGGAGCCATTTCAAAAGATGGGAGGCGACCATATTTTCAAAGCGTTGGGGCATGCTTGGGACGAGTGACCAATCCATATGATAATGTTTTTGCTCCTTCTTCACCGCGCGAATCTTTGGCGCGCCCAATGGTGGGAGGCGAAAGAGCGCATACATGCGTTCCAAGACGGCTACCCATGATGACAGCGTTTTGTGGCTGACTTGTAAATCCTCCCGAAGGGCATTGATGGAAAGCGGGCTTCCGACCAATTCGGGAAGACGCAACATCAACAATTCCAAATTCCCAAAATCTTGTATTCGTTCCAGAGACGCCACGTCTTCACGGATCAAGCGGGTCCGGTATTCTCTGGACCAACGTTTGGCTTCTACGCGGGATCCACCTAGAAATGGTTCAGGAAAGCCTCCGAACTCCAAGAGGCTCATGAGATCTTTCTGGCTCTTCAACCCAAGCTCTGCCGTGGAGAGAGGGTGGAGGCGAAGATAATGATATCGTCCTTGTAACGAATCGCCCCCAAAACGATAGAGGTCCAGCCTGGCACTTCCCGTGACGAGAATTTTTCGTTTCTTGGAGAAATGGTCATACAAACCTTTCAGATAATTTCGCCAGGAGCGATATTTATGCAGTTCATCAAAGACCAGGAGCTCTGAAGAAGGAAGCTCACCCTTCAGGATTTTCTCTCTGTGTTGGGCGAAATCCCAGTTCAAATACCCCTTTTGGTCTTGAATGATGTTTTGAGCCAGAGTCGTCTTTCCCACCTGGCGAGGTCCACCAATGAATACCATTTTCTTGGATAAATCCTGTTTGATTTGTGAATCCAAATAGCGTTTCATGCGATCAATATATGAGTATTTTTGATAGCTGTCAAATATGCTCGCGTGTGTTTTTTCCTTCTATGAAAAATCTCTGTCTATTCCCAGATGCCAAGCCAGATGCCAAGCCAGATGCCAAGATTGAACTACTCATCTGCTAACAGCGGGTATCACCTTCTGTCTGGTTCAACGTCGTACCGCACGGGGCGTGTCTTCTGTATCGATTGGAACGTATGTGGATTCGCTATAACACAGGAGCGACCCGGATACCTTCTTTGGTCTCATATTTTTCTTCTTTGGACAATCCCCTCATCGAGCCACTTCCTGGTATAACTAAGGGGCTGTTGAAAAAAGCCGCCAGCGGCGTTCTCGGCCTCTCGCCGCTTGAACCCCATGTGGTGAACGAGCAGGATTTCAGTGCGAGGATCATTATACAACAGTTGTAAGCATGGTCCCGATTCGCGAGAGTGCCGTGCTCACGTAGTGCCAGTACGCTCCGCGCGTCAACATGCCTGTGGCCTTGCTGCTTGGCTCGCATTGCTCATGATCATTGCCAATGGCCCCTTCCCTCGCATGATGAAGTGTTCAACATGACTGAAACACGGAAGATGAGCCAAGACTTTTTTGAACCGCCCCGAAGCTTCTGGATCACAACATTTTTCTGGCAGAATATGGCCCTAGATAACTTTATTATTCAATACTCCTACTAAGGCAGCATGTTTGCCGATATCGTTTTTCCGCAACGCCGCTTTCAGGTCTTTACCTACCGAATTCCTCAAGGATTAATCGATCGCATTCAAGTCGGGAGTCGGGTCCTGGTGCCTTTCGGCAAGTCTTCGGCCCGTGGTCTGGTGTGCGACGTGTTGGAAGACTTTCCTGTCTCTCCTTCGAACAAACGCGTTACGCCACAGACCCTTCGCGAGATCTCGGCTATCGTCGATTTTCCGAGTCAACCGGAGTTAGACCCTTCGTTGCTCAAACTCGCCAATCAAGTCGGCGAGTACTACCTGGCCCCTCCAGGAGCCGCGCTGCGCCTCGTTCTTCCTCCGGTTCCCGCAAACCGTATCGCAAAGCGCATGGTCCTGACGGACGCGGGGCGTCATGCCCTGAACCACGGTCAACTGTCCGCCGAGCAAACGAAAGTCCTCACGCGGTTGATGCGAAAGCCTAAAGGTCTAACCCTTCCAACGCTCCTCAAGACGGTTGATGGGAAGACGTCGGCGATGACCGGCCTGAAGCGTCGAAAGTTTGTGGAAGAGGTTGAATGGGTACGGGATACAGACGAGAGGACTCAACCGGCCCATTCGGGCTCGATTCTTGGTGAGCCAGAGGCGTTCTACGGAAGGGAAGACGCACGAGATATCCCGGAACGGGAACTTACGACTCTTCGTAAATCTGATTGGTATGAGTCTGATTGGTGGAAGCGTGTTGGTGACGCCTTGTCTTCTCAGGCATTTGAAGAATGTCTTATTCACATGCCCGCGACCACTTCAAGGCGCGTTCTGTTTGACGTCATCGACAGAACACGACAAGGCCAACGAACGGTATTGGTATTGTGCCCGGAAATTCAACAAGTGTTGCGAATGGTAGAGGCCCTGAAAGAGGCCGGGTATGAACGTGTCGCCATGTACCATGGGGATTTGTCGGTTTCGGTCCGGGTGAAGACCTGGCAGGCGATTCAATGTGGTCAATTCGAAGTGGTGGTCGGAACGCGGCTGGCTGTGTTTGTCCCACTCGCCTCGCTCGGCGTGATTTGGGTGGATCAGGAAGAGTCTCCTTCTTTTCAAGAGGAACGCAGTCCGCATTTTCACGCAAGAAATGTCGCGCGCATGAGAGCCCAGCAGGAGTCGGCCACCTTGATCGTGCAATCGGTTCACCCCTCACTGGAAACCGCCTGGCGGCTGGGTTACGAGCCAGGGCTGAACGCTCTTGAATCAGGACGCCTTGAGCTCGTGAATCTCCGGCTCGTTCCTTACGGCACCATGTTATCGGACCCCATGCGAACGGGGATACAGGAGACCTTGAATCAAAACGGACAAGTCATCCTTTTTCTCAATCGAAAGGGCTATGCGCGCTCGCTGCTCTGCCGGGATTGCGGGTACAGGCCTCAATGTACCACGTGCGGAGTGGCTCTTGTGCTGCACCAGCGTCCGGTTCGTTTACGTTGTGCCTATTGCGGGCAACAGCACGTATCTCCGGTGGTATGTCCGTCATGTCAATCAGTCAAGCTGGAGTCTCTCGGATATGGCACCGAACAACTGGAAGCGGTGGTTCAGAAGGAATACCCCGATGCCGTCGTGGCCCGGTATGATCGTGAGGTGGTGAAAACCACATCACAGGAACGGGAACTGGTCCAAAAGTTTCGGGGCAGAGAGATCGATATCCTGATCGGAACGGAATTTCTGTTTCATGCCATCGATCTTCCACGCGTGCAATTTGTAGGTATTCCCCACGCTGACGGGGGATTGCATTTTCCTGATTTTCGCGCAGCCGAGCGTACCTACCATCGTTTACAAGAGGCTGTGCAGTTCCTGGACGAAGGTCCTGCGTCTCGCGCTGTGGTCCAAACCTGGCTTCCCGCCCATCATGTGATGCAGGCCATCGCCCAGCAGGACCCTGCGATTTTTTATCGGGAAGAACTGCAGATTCGGGAGGCCCTGCATTATCCGCCTTATTCACGCCTTGTTCAGGTTGCCATAACAGGGAAGCGTCCGGAGGCTGTCCAGGCGATGGCGCAACATTGCCGGGAAAGGATTGTGCGAGGGATGGAGTCGAATGGACTGTCCGACGATATCCTGGGTCCGTTGATTTCAACGAACAAGAATGGCCCGGGCCTCACTCGGGCGGTGTTGATCGTGAAGGATTTCGGTCAGGCCCTTCTTCAGGAAAAACTCCGAGCGTTGCAAAAAGACCTTGCGCCCGCTCTCCGAGAGCAGGCATTGAGGATGGAGATGAAAGTCGACCCTTTCGACCTCAATTAGATGCCATGGCCGTTCCAGTGAACTTTCGAATGTGTGAAGTTGTGTCTTACGCTGTGTACGTTGTTTTGAATCGGGTGGAAGTTCTTTGGTTTCGCTCTAATCTCGTAAAGCGTACAGTTGGGCTAAGGCTTCATCATTTCCGTTTCGACCTCTTCCGTTTTTTGTTGGAGGGAGGCGGCGCGGTTGACTCTGGAAGCGGGGGCTCGCCACGGCTTCGTTTATAAATCCCATAGGCAAAGGTCATCCAGAACACTCCGGAGAACAAACCGAATAACACGGCCGTAAATATGCGTTGCAGATCTTCAAGTGGGGGCTCCGGGCCGAGTGTTTGAAGGTCGATCATCTGAAGAACGGGCCACGCCAGACTTTCCACTCCTAACAAGAGGGTGGTGGCTGTCCAGATGTGCGCGATGGCTTGAAACTTCCAGGCAAGCGTTCCTGCCAGTCCCAGGGCAATGACAAGACCGAGGGCGAGAGGCAATTCGCCGAGCAGCATCCAGAGCCCGACGGTGACAATCAGGCTCCCCACGACGGCGTTCGCATTGATCCAAAGTTTTTGATCCACCTTCTGCGCAACTCCCACGGTTCCTTAACCACTGAAAAAGATCCGCTACGATAGCACAGACAGGACTCTAGCGATAAACCTTTTTTCTGGGGATGGGACAGAAGTGCAGGCGCGAATGGCGAACGGGAGTCGAGAGCGGAAAATTAATTTTCCGAAAAGGATTGTTTGGCGAGCGACACTTCTCCCGGATGGAGCAGGAGCAATGAATCTGCCTCTAGCGGGTCTTTGTGAAAGAGCGCATAGATGAGGAATAATTGGGGAGTCGGATCGGGCTCAAACGATAACAAGACCGGGACTTCCACAAAAGCCGCCGGCGATTCCAGCCCGGCCAGCCGAAGACGAACGGCCAGCAACACATCTCGAACGCGATGATGAAGCTCTTCTTCGGAGAGATCAGCCGAGGGGCAAATCCCGCGGTTCCATAGTGGTTTGGTCATGCCCACGGCTAATTCGAGGCCGATGTTCTTGGCCTCTTCGGAGACATCCATCAAATACCCGGCTTCTATCGCTTCACGCCGGGAATGGATCTGTTGAACAGACTGCTCATCGACGAATTCAACCGCGGTTTCGTCGGATTCTTCCGCAATAACCGGTATGTCTTCCTGGTTTAAGGGCACAAGGTCCCTTGATTCTTCAGACGAACCGGAAGGCGGATCGGTTATGACAGGTGAAGCCGTTGATTTTTCCAGCGTGGCCAGAATCCCATCGTACACAGTCTTCGCGGCTTGTGACCACTTCGGATCGAATGGCAGACCGCGAAACGCAGCCTCCGAGGCCTTTTTTTCATCATGGGTGAGAGGTCGTGGGTTTGTCATACTTTACAGTTAATCACGCTTGGTCCAGTTGTCAAGGTACGAGAACGCTAAAATGTCTCCGTCCTCTTGACATCAAGGCCATGTTCTTATAGGCGCGTCAGTGTCAAGGACAATCTGAGACGGGGCTTGCGCCATCTGATTGACGAGATTCGTGACGCTGGCATCCATCAATTCCATTAACGGCCCGGGGTACAATCCAATCCCCAGGACGAGGATCGCCAGGGGAATGACCGTCGCCAATTCCCGATTCGACAAGTCAGGAAGCACCTCCGCCACCTTGGTATTGGGTTCACCCAGTGCCACCTTTTGCAGCATCCACAACATGTATGCTGCGGCTAACACAATCCCGCCCATGGATAGCAGGACCATGGTAAAGCTGGTATAGGACGTTCCGACCAAAACCAGGAATTCTCCGATGAAGTTGCAGGTTCCCGGCAGTCCAAACGCCGCCACGGAGAACAGGAAAAAGAACGCCACAAACTTGGGCATCGGTTTGTGCAGCCCCCCGTAATCGCCGATCGCGCGGCTATGGGTCCGGTCATAGAGTTGTCCGACGGAAATAAACAATGCCGCGGTCGTAATGCCATGATTGAACATTTGTAGAATAGCGCCTTGAATGCCCTGGTTGTTGAAGACAAAAATGCCAAGTGTAACAAACCCCATGTGAGAGACGGAAGAATAGGCTACCAGTTTCTTGAGATCGGACTGGGCCAGCGCCATATATCCGCCATAGACGATAGCCAATACCGAGAGCCAGAGAATATACGGTGCGAATTGCACGGAAGCCTCCGGAAACATCGGCAAACAAAAACGCAAGAATCCATAGCCTCCCATCTTCAGCAGGACTCCCGCCAAGATCACGCTGCCAGCCGTTGGCGCTTCGGAATGTGCGTCCGGTAACCAGGTATGAAAGGGCACCATCGGCATTTTAATGGCAAATGCTAAAAACAATGCCAGGAACAACCAAAATTGCGTCGAAACGGCGTAGGTTTGTTCCGTCAAGACTAGCAGATCATAGGTATGGCCTCCGTTCAAATAGAGGCCAAGGATGCCCACCAGCAGCAACAAACTGCCGGTGAGGCTGTATAGTACGAATTTTATCCCCGCCGTGATGCGATTGGGCCCGCCCCAAAGGATGATCATGAAATACATGGGGATCATCGTGAGCTCCCAGAGCATGAAAAACAGGAACAGATCCAGGGCCGTAAACACCACGATCATCGCGCCTTCAACCAGCAGGATCAGCGACAGGTACGCCCGAACTCTGGTCGTAATGCTGGTCCACGAGCAGAGCACGCAAAGGGGACAGAGGAGGGCTGTCAGCAGGACCAACAAAATGCTGATCCCATCGACCCCGACGGCATACTGGATGTTGAACGTCGGCATCCACTCCACGCGTTCGACGAATTGCATGCCCTGTTGCGTGACGTCGAAACGGTCCCAGAGGACCAGCGACAGGAAAAACTCCACCATCGTCGAACCAAAGGCCACTCGGCGAATCCATTCTTCGTCACGGACGAAGGCCAGGACGCCGATCCCTAAAAACGGAACGGCAATCATGAAGCTAATGAAATGATCCATCAAGAGAGTCATGAGACGGATTCCTTGTTTGAAAGATAGCGTACCGTGTCTCTGTTAAACAGCTCTTTCAACGAAGCTGCCAGCTTTTTTCAGCATCTCCCTCAAACTAAGATATAGAGAAGCCCGGTCGCCAATACGAGCCACAGGATCATGACGAGCAATTGGTGCTGGAGGGTTCGAGGCTCCGCCTCTTGCAACAAGTGCCCTGCCGCATCGGCTTGTTTGCCGACCTGCCCGACTTTTTGTTCTAACCAACGGATATCGACGACTTGCCAGAGCCAACGGCCTATTCCCACGCTCTGCTGTCCGATGCCCATGACGACCCGATCTATGCCTTTAATGTCGACGACTCTCCAGAGCCATCGAGCCGAAAAAACGGTAGAGGACGCGATGCCATGGATGAATCGATCAACCACGGCCATATCGATGTTTTGCCAGAGCCAATGCGCGAATCGGATGGTGGGATTAACGAGATATCTGTCATAGATTTCGTCAACGTAGAATTTATTCCAGAATAAGAGATACAGCCGAGTCTTCAGGCCTGCCGGAGCCATGATGGGTCGTGAAGGTCGACTCTGCATCATGTACGCATAGCTCCATCCCGCCACGGCAATTCCTAGCGCGATAAGCAGCCAAATGTAAACACCGCTAACGGGATTTCCCTCATTGAGGGAAAGTTCAGGGATGGGCAGTGCCGGCGAAAGAAAGTATGCGAACCAACTCCAAAACCACGTCATGACACCACCCATGACAAGTATGGTCACGAGGAGTCCCGTCAATACGGAACCATTGACAAATTTTGGTGTAATGGATGAGATGGCTGAGGCATGGATGCCGATCGTCGGCCAATAGGTCTTGGGCCCGTGCGTAAATAACGAAAACACACCGCGAAAAATTGACACCGAGGCCACGAACACCGTAATGAGGCCAATGAGCTTGAACCCGACCGAGGCAGCGGCAAAGCCGGTGATTTCCCACAAATATCCATAGGACCCGGAGAACAACACAAATGGTGGAATCAATGACAGTAAGAGCGCGCCACCGTGCAGAACTCCGAACCCGCGTTGCGGCACTGGATGCGTATTCGAACCGTGCATATGGCTTGGGTCCACGGACCGGAGCGCATTGCCGGTGGAAAGAAAGAAAAATGCTTTATAGCACCCATGGGAGAGCAAGTGAAAAATCGCCACAGCAAACGCGCCCAAGCCACAGGTCATAATCATGAACCCGATTTGACTGATCGTCGAGTAGGCCAAAATTTTCTTGATGTCCGATTGGGTTAAGGACACAATGCCCGCAAACACGGCTGTCGCGGCGCCAATGACCGCCATGAACGTCATGGCAAATGGTGAGAGCATGATCAGCGGACTCAATCGTACCAACAGGAAGGGGCCGGCGTTCACCATGGTGGCCGCGTGAATGAGGGCCGAGACAGGCGTGGGCGCTTCCATGGCGAATGGCAACCAGACATGGAACGGAATCTGAGCGGATTTCCCCATGGCCCCCAAAAACAACAAGAAGGGAATCAAATGGAGAGGGTTGACGTAAAGATCGAGTCCCACCCATCCCAGGATATTGATCGTCTGGTCTTCCATGGTTCCAGCTTGAGAGAGAATGGTCTGGATATCCAACGTATGAAAGGTCAAAAACGTGAGGATAATGCCGAAGCTCAAGCCCACATCCGCTACCGCATTGACTAAAAAGGCCTTGGTTGCCGCGCGACAGGCCGATGGTCTTTGGGAGGCATGAGAGATCAACAGATAGGAACAGAGGCCCATGACTTCCCAGCTGACGAGCAACATCAAGAGGTTACCGCTCATCACCAGCACGATCATCGAAGACGTAAACAACGCGATGACTGAAAAAAACCGATTGTATCGGGGATCGCCGATCATGTAGCGGGACGAGTACACGTGCACGATCGTGCTGACTCCCGTGACCAACAGCAACAACAGGACAGTGAGTTGATCGACATAGAAGTTGAGGTCGATCGTCAAGGACCCCGACTGAAAGAGACGATAGAGAGAAATCATAAAAGCGCCGTTCCTCATCACCTCGATGAACGCGAGGACCGATAACCCAAAGGAGAGACCGATGGCGGGAATGCCGACTCGATGACTCCGTTCACCCCATCGTCGTCCTCCGAGCGCAAGGATGAGAGAGGCGAGAAGCGGGAGCAGGGGGATGAGCGCGAAGAGAATCATGAGTTTCCTTACAACCCCGGAGGAAGAGCCTGGCTCAATAACAATTGGACGATCGGATCGCTAAAAAGGCCAAGGATGATCACTGCCGCGGACGTCGCGCCCACACTCAATCGACAAGCAAAGGGCATGTCGTCCTCGGGGATGTCCGGTGAGGCCGTTGTCGCGCGAAAAATGCCTTCAAAGAGTTTCACGAAATACGCTAAGGTCAGAAGCGTGGAGAGCAGGACCGCGATCACAGCGACATAGTTATCCGCTTCGAGGGCGCCAAGAATAATGTACCATTTTCCAAAAAATCCTCCGGTTGGAGGGAGTCCGATCATGCCCAACGCCACCACGATCAACGCACCGGTGAACAGGGGCGCACGTTTTCCCAGTTTCCCCATTTCATCCACCGTCCGGATACCGTATTGGGAAATAGCTATGCCTGCCAGAAAGAACAACGCGGCTTGCATGACGGCGTCATTGAGTAAATAAAAGACGCCGCCGACAAATCCTGTTTGATTGCCCTGGCTGATGCCGATCAGGATGATGCCGATATGAGAAATGCCGCCATACGCAAACATCATCTTGATGTCGCGCTGGGCGAGAGCCAGGACGGCTCCGATGATCGTCGCCAGCGTGCCAAGCACGCCGACGAGCAGGAGCACTGGAATATCATGGACAATGGCTTTAGCGCCGAGCACCCAATAGATGATGCGAACCCATCCTAGAAGAGCCACTTTCGTGACGAGTGCGGCCAAGATGGGGGAAATGGATTCCGGGGCATAGGTATAGGCGTCAGGCAGCCAGGCATGGAACGGGACCATGGCCATCTTGATGCCCAAGCCAATGAACATGAAAAGCAGACCGCCTATCACGGCTTTGGAGGTTAATAATTGAGGAAGTTTTTCGGCCATGTCAGCCATATTGAGGGTCCCACTGGCAGCGTAGAAATAGCTGACACCCAGTAAATAGAGAGACGCGCCGAGCGTCCCCAGGACGAGGTACCGGAATGCAGCGAAGAGCGCGCGTCCCCCCGCCACGCCGATGAGCGCATAGCTGGAGATGGCCGCCACTTCTAAAAACACGAACAGATTGAATAAATCACCCGCAAAGACGATTCCTGTGAGCGACGAAATCAGGAGCAGGATCAGGATATAAAAGTGGACAATCCGGGGCCCCAGGTCTTTGGGCGAAGTGGGACCGATGAACACGATCGCCAAAAACCCCAGGACGCTCAAGAGCACCATGATGATACTCGCCAAGGCATCAGCGACCCACTCGATGCCCAATGGCGCGGCCCATCCGCTAAAGGCGTACCGGACTTCTCCATGTTTGACGATGCTGATGACGTTTACGAGTGAAACTGCCACCATGGCGGCAAGCACGGCCAGAGAAAGAGGCCGGCTCCACTGACGATGCTTCAGGCAGACGACCGGCATGGAAATCGCCGCCAATAAGGGAAGAAGAAAGAGAAGGGCTGGCAGGTGATAACTCATTCTAGCTTTTTCAGGATTTCTTCTTCATCAAGACTGCCGTACCGGCGATAGATCGCGGCGCACAGGGCCAGTGCGACTCCCAGCGTGGCCACGCCCACCACAATCGCCGTCAGGGTCAGCACGTGCGGCAAGGGATTGGCGTAGTTTATGGCTTGCACGGGTTCGGTCGTCGAGAGAAGGATGGGAGCCGTTGAGTTCTTCTTCGCGCTAATGGACACCAGAAAAAAGATCACGCTGGTTTGGAGCAGATACATGCCGACCAGTTTTTTGACGAGATTGTACCTCGTCACCATGATGTAGAACCCCCACAAGAAAATGATGACAAAGGTCAAAAAATTCGGGCGCTGAAAGACCGCTGAAAAAAGATCAGTCATTCAATGAATCCTCGATAATCTCTTCAGCAGAAAGGCTGAAGACGATGGAGACAGCGGTGACCGCCACATCCACGGCCACGCCGATTTGAGTCAACACAATTCCTAATGATCGTCTTGAGGCTGTTTCAAGACCGGGAATTTCAAGATTCGCATAGTTGAGAAATTCCCCGCCGCCTATCATGCACAGGCCGCCGACCCCCGCGTAGATCAACATGCCCACTCCGTCTCCATGCAATACGTGTCTCGCAATCTGACTCCGGGATGCATCATGACCGAAGATCAACACGGATAAGATCATACCGGTCCCGAGGATTACGCCTCCGACAAACCCGCCACCGGGGCCATATTGCCCGAAGAACAAGACGTACAGCCCAAAGATTTGAATGACCGGAATCACAAACCGTCCAAGAGTCTGAACGATGATGCTGTCATGAGGTTTAATCATGAGCTTTGCCTCCGGAGCAGGAGCGCGCACGCAATTCCAGCCGTGAAAATCACCACGGTTTCGACCATGGTATCGAGTGAGCGGTAGTCCATCAGGACGGCCGTCACGACATTTGGGGTGTGCGTATCCTGATAACTCTGTTCGAGGTAAGTTGGCGAAATATGGACACTTGGCGGTGAATGGGGGTCACCGAATTGAGGGAGGTCCTTTGCCGCATACAGTAAAAGCACGCCCAACAGGGGGAGCGCCACCAGGGCTGCCATCGGGGGCGGTGGCCGGCGAAGTCGACTGTCTTTCGGCGCGGTCCCGAACAGGGTGAGCAAGAACAGCACCGTGGCCAATCCCGCTCCTACGACCGCTTCCACGAACGCCACATCTACCGCTCCCAGCCATCCCCACACCAACGATAGGAAAAAACTGTAGGAGCCGAGAAGCAAGATCGCGCTCATCAGATCTTTGACTAATATCGCACCGGCGGCCGTGACGAGGAGCAAAATGAGCAGGGGGATTTCGTACGAAAACGTCATGGAGTTCCTTGTTTCCAGGGTTTCAATCCCGCGCGAAGAGCCGCACGCACCGTGGCATGCGCGATGACTGGATTTTGAATATAGAGCAAGGCCAAGACGGCGATGATTTTGAGCATGTTTGTACTGAGCCCTTCATGGAGCGCGATACCCACCAACATCAGAAAGGCGCCCAAGCTGTCCGTCAGGGACACGGCATGAGAACGGCTGAACACATCCGGTAACCTGATCACGCCGATCGCGGCGACGATCAAGAAAAACAGGCCGGCCAGGATAAAGATGATGGACAACACGTCCATGCTAGGGAAGTCCTTTCTGTTCCAAGTACTTGGCGACGGCCAGAGCTCCGACCAAGTTGAGCAACGCATATCCCGTTGAAATGTCCACGAACATATCGACACGTTCGAAGTACGCTCCGATAAGCACGAGTAGAATAATCGCTTTCGTGGAGATCCCGTTGAGACCTAATACACGATCGAAAATCGTGGGGCCTTGAAGCACACGATACAGGTAGGCTCCGATGAGAACAGCCAAAATCCCCAACACACCGAGAAGGAAAATTTTCATAAATCCGGTTCTTCGTCCTTAAAGATTTCAGCAATTTTGGCTTCGATTCTCTTTTTGGTCACATCCTCTCCTGACGCATGATCCAACGCGTGAACGATGAGTGTGTTTCTATCGACTTCTGCGGTAATCGTTCCAGGGGTCAACGTGATTGAATTGCCAAGAAGCACCATCGCGGCGTGATGTCCAAGTTTCGTCTCAACGTGGATTAACTGAGGTTTAATGGGAAGCGATGGGTGAAGAATCAGCTTTGAGACATGAAGACTGCTTTGGACAATCTTCCAAAAGAGCCACGGCAGGTACATGACAACGTTGCCCCACAATCGAAATTTGGGGACAAAGGGGGAATGGCCGGAATTGATCCAGGCCACCGAAAAGGACAGAGCCAGTCCCAGCGTGAGATGGATCCAGTCGAAGCGGGCTGACAACATGATCCACAAGACAAATAAGGCGGTAGTTTTGAGGGCTAAAAATTTCGAAGAAATCGGTCGTGATCTGGTTGTCATAATCTGTATCAGTCGAGACTTCGGCTGTTCACGCGTCGTCTCTCTTCCTCAAAAAAAAACCAACCGGAGGCTTCGAAACGATTATTCGAGTAGCTTCTGGTTGGCTTGTCCTGTTCCTGTGTCATCCTGTCAGGAGGCAGTTGCCTTTCCGGCCAAGGCATAGTCAATCGGTCTGATGTGATCCGGCATGAGCCATCAAGTCGATTGATATTTAAATCTTTATACCAGCGTCATGCCGTGGATACAACATGCAGGAAGGTGGGGAAATTTAAGCAGCAGAACAGGAAAGTAAGAATTTTCTTGCTCATCAACTTCATTCTCCGAATGTGAAGCCACAGACCTCATCGTCCTATTGGCTCTACCCTTCAAGCCCTATCTCTAGGGCTAAAAAAATCTTGCCAAACTGTTGCCGAATGGTTGATAACATTATTTCTATTGTAGAAAAGGACTTATTCGTCGATTCATGTCCAGTGAAAATAACCCAAGCAATGAGTCATACATGCTGGCCACGTGCGCCCGATCGATGAACTATCTACCATGAGTATCGCACTTCTCATTCCACTCCTTCCCCTGTTGGCGGCTATCGTGATTGGCGCTTTGGGGAAACGGCTGGGGACACATGCTTCCAGGGTCGGGATCGCCGCCACGGTCAGCGCCTGCTTCTTGTCCATATTCACGCTGTTCTCGGTCAGCGCAGGAGACCCCATTCACATCACGCTCTGGCCTTTCGAGGATAACGGCTCAAACTTTTTGAAGTTCGGCATTTGGGTCGACCGGCTCACAGCCGTCATGATGGTCTTGATCACGAGTGTCAGCACCGTCATCCATGTGTACTCCGTGCGGTATCTTTACGGCGACCCGGGGTATGCCAGGTTTTTTGCCCTACTTGGCCTCATGACGTTTGTCATTCTCTCACTTGTTTCCAGTCCAAATCTTTTGATGTTATTCGTGTTTTGGCAGCTATTGAGCTGGACCCTCTATCTGATCCTCGCATTTAATTATACGCATGCTCCTGCCTACCAGAATGCGTTTAAGACCTTGATGGTTCATCGCGTTGGAGACGTCGCCTTTCTGTGCGGGATTATTGTGGCGTACAAATATTTCGGCACGCTCGAGTTTGGCGAACTCTTCGAACGCGCGTCCCAACAAGCCCATATCATTTCGCTCTTGCCGGGAAATCTCTTCGACGTCAACGTGGTCACGGTCATGACGTTACTGATCTTTGTCGGAGCCGTAGCCAAATCTTCCCAATTTCCTCTGCATGTGTGGCTGCCGGATACCATGGATTCTCCAACTCCGGTTTCCGCCCTCATGCATGCGGGGATCATTAATGCCGGAGGCTTCCTCCTCAATCGTCTGGCTCCGCTGTACGCTCTTTCACCCAACACGCTGCATATCGTGTTTGTCGTCGGGATGATGACTGTGCTGTTTGGCGCGTCCATGATGCTCGTGCAAAGTGACATCAAGAAAACGCTTGGTTACTCGACCATGGGGCAAATGGGCTATATGATCATGGAATGCGGTCTTGGTGCGTTTGCCCTGGCTATCTTTCATCTTATTGCCCATGGGTTATTTAAAGCTTCTCTTTTCCTCAGCGCAGGAAACGTGATTCATAACGCTCGCCATGAGCCCAAGTTTCCTGCTTCTTCCAGTCATGAACCCACGAGGCTACCAGCCCAAACAACTTGGGTGACGGGATTAGTGGTGACGTTGATCATGCCGCTTATCATCTTGATGGTTGCGCACGATTTACTAGAGGTTCCCCTTGAGGATGCCCATGGGGCTGTGATTTTTCTGTTTTTTAGCTGGGTCACCGCCTCGCAAGCAATTTTCAGTTTATACCGGCTCCATGCGGTGGATTCATGGAAAGTCGCGAGCGCGATGATTGTGGCGTTGTTTCTGATTGGATTCACGTACTTGTGGGCTGGCGAAGCGTTCACCCATTTTCTGTACCCTGAGCCCGGAGTGGCGGATGGCTTTTTTGTCGCGGCCGCTTTGAATCCCACCGTGTTTGATGTGCTCATATTGGCGTCGACGGTCTTGATTCTCTTGGGGTGGATCTATGGGTACACCGATGCCAAAGGACAAAAGATTCTGAATGTGGAGTGGAGTCAAACCATTCAACAAAAAATGTACCTGTTTCTTATCAACCGGCTGTATGTGGATCTTCTCTACATGCGGTGGGGAAACGCGCTGTTTCAATGGGCGCAACGAATCGGGGCAAGGTTTTAGGCGCGGGATCGACATGGGGTTGAAATCGTCATGAATATCGATGCGACAGCCACACTCGCTTGTGCGATGATTCTCTCCGCAGGGTGCGCGGTGGTTGGGCAGCTCCATTCAAATCGATCGTCAGCGACCTATGCGGAAATTTTTATCATATCTGGACTTGGCCTGGGAGGACTGCTGACTCCTTCGCCCCTGAATCGATATTGTCTCATCGGGGTTCTCGGCTATGCGGCCTATGCCATCCTTCAATCCCGTTGTGCCGCCACGCGCAAAACGATGAGTTTTGGGCAAATCGCGTTTGCCATATTTCTTGCGCTCGTTTCTTCCTTTTCTGGCGATTCGTTGACCATGTTCGCCGGACTTGTGCTTGCCGTGACGTTCGTCCCACTCCCTCCGTTTCATCTGCCTTTTGCATCCCTCGTGGCTTCGGCTCAGGGGACGCTCTCCGGTCTTTGGACGACCGTCTTCCTTTCCCTCGGCCTGGCCGAACTTTCTGAGGTTTCTACGTTCCAATTTAAAGGGCTGCCAGCCGCCGTTTCCGTGTTGGCATTGGGCGGCGCCCTGTATGGTTCACTCAAGTCTCTCGGGGAGGCCCACATTCGGCCGTTACTCACGTATGCGACTATCGCGCATGTGTCCATGTTGTGGGGGCTGACTACGGTTTTTCCATCGTTTTCGGAGTGGGAAATCGCGTTTGGTGTCACCATTGCTCTGGTCATGAGCGGTCTATTTTTCATGTACGACTGCGTTCAGGAGCGGTTGGGATTTCATAGGATCGGAATACTCCCCGGTTTAGCTGCTCCCATGCCGCGACTCGGGATTATGTTGGTAATTCTGCTCAGCATAGCGATGCTCCTACCGGTTATCCCGTTTTTTACGGGTCTGGTCACTCTCTCGGCGGCAGACCCGCAGGATGTTTCCTTGATCGTCATTTCCTTCATCATCCTGATCGTGTGGATGTTGGGGAGCTGGTATTTTTCACGTATCCTTCACCAAACCGCCTTTGGAAAGGCCAGGCCGAATATCCCGTACGTGGATTTAAAGCCTGCGGAAATCTGTTCTCTGGCGTTACTCATCGCCGGGGCGAGTTATAGCGGGCTGTTTTATTAGAGAGTATCGATGATGGTTGTCGTCAAAGAAAATTCTCCATCTATAGACGCTCAGCGAATGGAAATTCGTTCGCTCGTGAAATTGGCGAGTGAACCGATTTCTCATTTTTGGCCGATGCAAACCTTTATCCATCATAACCCGCTTCATGGGCTGGAGCATTTGCCCTTTAGCAAGGCCGTCGAGCAAGGCAGGAAGTTTCTTGGTGGTGAAGGGTATCTCTCCAATGCACAATACCGGAATTACTACCGGCAAGGCCGTATTTCTCTCGATGCCATTCATGAGGCCTTGAAGGACCGGACGCACGATCAACTGATTGCCGTCGGCGATCGGAAGGTTTCCCATATCGAGGCCTTGCGCACGATTCTCATCAATGGAACCGGTTACATCGCGCCAGACGTGGCTTCAGCGAATGTCCGAGCATCGCTGATCGATGATGACGTCCGGGAGCTGATCGATATCCTTCTAACCCACGCCGAGGCCAAACCTCATGACTTTTCTTTGCATGATCACGCCGCGATCGAGCAAAAGGACCTGGCGTCAACGTACACCCTTTCCGCCTGGTGCGATCAAACGTTTGGAACCACTCTTCAAGACCACATCAACCAGGAGCTCATCAGATGGTGCGGAGGGTTTCTGGATGAAGGACATGCGCCCTGGCCCATGCCGCTGCGGGACAAAACCTTTTATGGTGGATGGAAAATATTGGCCCAGGATGATCGGTCTTGGCCATTGTTGGGCGTTTCAGGATGGTCCTCAAAGGTTCAAAACCTGCCAAACCGCTCAGAAGATGCCATCGTGGAAAGCCTGGAGGCCATGGCCATTCCCCACGATCTGTGGATTGATTATTTCACGATCCATTTAGCTCAGCTATCAGGGTGGGCCGGGTTCATCAAATGGAGATCGGAACAATCGGATTATGAATGGCAGAATGCTTATCGCATAGATCTCGTCAAATACCTTGCGGTTCGTTTGTTCTATGAAAGAGAACTGGTTGCCCTGGCTTGTCAAACCCATTTTGGCATCGACGGGGATTTCACCTCCATCTCATCCTTCATGAATGCCCACCCCGGGGGATACGGACTGTATAAAGAATGGAAACTGGCGGGGTTCCCTCGGCAGATCACTGAGGATCTTGATCCTTCCTTATTCTTGAGCCAGCCTTTGCCTATGGATGCACTGGACGATCATGCGGTACGGATCGACGAAACCTGGCGATCGATTCGTCGAGAGCAGGATATTCACCAAAAGACATTAATCCTCTTACACCTCGCCAAGGCATTTGACTGTCCAGTCAAAGAGATCGTCAACGGTCCCCGAGAAAATATAGACGTATTGCTGGAATGGGTGTCTCAATTTCCTGAGTCATTACATGGTCCGATTTGGCTCAAGGCCTTTGAACTCAGCTATATCAAAAGTTTTGTCAAGCAGTTGTCTCCGAACCTTCTAAAGCTCGTGAAGAATGATGAAGCTGAGGCCCAGCCGGCTGAATCACGTCCGTTGGCTCAAGGCATTTTCTGTATTGACGTGCGCTCGGAGGGGTTTCGTCGGCATTTCGAAGACGTGGGAGGGAATGAAACCTTCGGGTTTGCCGGATTTTTTGGCGTGCCTCTTTGTTATCAAGGATTTGGCAGCGAGCAAGAGACCGACCAATGTCCCGTGCTTCTTAAACCCAAACATGTGGTCAAGGAAATTCCCCGGGCCTACCAAGGCAAGGCGGCAGAGCGGTTGCTGGAACGGCAACAGTTAGCGAAAACCGGGCACACCCTGCTTCATGACTTAAAAGAGAACATCATCTCTCCCTATGTCATGGTCGAGGCCATAGGCTGGTTTTTTGGCTTCAGGCTCTTTGGCCAAACCCTGAGCCCTCTGTGGTTCCATCGGATCACGTCCTGGGTAAAAGATCGGTTTGCCGTTCCCATCGGGACGACATTGACCGTTGAAAAGCTCACGAACGAGGAAGCAAAGGAGATGGTGGCTTCAGAGCATCGGGCAACCATCTACCGCATGCTCATCGAACAATTCGGACGGAAAGGCAACGAGGTGTCGCATGATCAAGTCGAACGTCTCCGCAAGCAGGCATTGAATCAACTGACGTTCGACCCGACTGAAGACGAAGAGTTACACACTCGGCTCCACTGGACGGAGGCCGACCATAAGCAGTTTATTCGAGACCTAAGGCGTGAACATGATGTGCATGAGCGTGCCGTGACTCATCGTTTGCATCGCATCACGCAGACCGGCTTCACCACGACCGAGCAAGCTCATTTTGTGGAAACAGCGCTTCGGACGCTCGGATTCACGAAAACGTTTTCCAGGCTGGTCTTGATCTGTGCTCATGGCAGCATGTCTGACAATAATCCTTATGAATCAGCCTTGGATTGCGGGGCTTGCGGTGGTAATCATGGGGTTTCAAATGCCCGGGCCTTTGCCGCGATGGCCAACAAAGCGCAAGTCCGGCAATTATTGGCGCAAAAGGGGGTCTATATTCCGCTTGATACCCATTTCCTCCCTGGTCAACACGACACTACGACAGATGCAGTGGAACTCTTTGATTTGGAGGATGTTCCGGCGACTCACCGGAAGGACTTGATCAGGCTGCAACATGACCTGGAAGAAGCAAACCGGCGAAATAGCATGGAGCGGTTAGCCCGTTTTCCCGACGAGATGAGGTGTCAAACCCTCAGCGAGGCGGCTGAACGGACGAAACGGCGCAGTATCGATTGGTCGCAAGTTCGACCGGAATGGGGGCTTTCTCGACATTCGGCGTTTATCGTAGGGAGGCGTCTCTTCACGCAAGGCCTCAATCTTGAGGGACGAACGTTTTTGCATTCGTACGACTACCTGCAGGATCCAACGGGAAAATACCTGGAAATTATCATGACCGCTCCGATGATCGTGGGAAATTGGATTAACATGGAACATTATTTTTCCACCGTTGATCCATCGGTGTATGGCGCCGGAAGTAAGGTGTATCATAATGTGGTCAGTCGCGTGGGGGTGATGTACGGGTCCCAAAGCGATCTGTGTGTCGGCTTGCCGGTGCAGACGGTTCTCGATGGCGGGACGCCTTATCACGAACCCATGCGGTTATTTGTTATCATTGAGGCGCCTCTGGAGCGAATCGCCATGATCATTTCCCGGCACGACATTCTTAAACGGCTCATCGGCAATCAATGGATTAATCTTGTGGCGTTAGATCCGGTCAGCATGGAATTCTTTCTGCGTCACTCATCGGAAGAGTGGCAGGTCATTCAGTAATGTATGAGGTTGAGGAGGCCTAGCACATCATGAGTACCATCAAACTTCACCCAATGAAAGAGATCAAAGTCATCATTGACGGGGAGTACCTGAATTTTGTCACGGAAGTACTCGATCGGATTAAAGCCAGTGGCTATACGATCGTGAGTAATCTCTCGGGGAAAGGCCATAGCGGATTCCATGAAGGACACTTGATGTTTAATGACACGAGTAGTTTGCAAATGGTGCTGACGGTGGTCCCGGAAGAAAAGGTTGAACCCATTCTGTCTGGGCTCAAGCCATTCTTAGAACGTCACTCTGGCAGCGTGTTTGTACTCGATGCCTGCGTACTGCGAAAAGATCACTTTGAATCATCAGAATCGTAAGGTGCGGCGAAACGAGAAGATAGACGGAGAGTCAGATGGACATGGTCTCCCAGCTCGCATCGAGCTGGTACCGGGAAAATTCGAATGTATCGGGGTTGAGCGAGACGAGATTCAACCATTGATTATGAAATAACCGTTGAAGAATACCATGCTTTTGAATAATGGCCGAAATCACGTCGGGCGTATGTTCAATGATGGCGAGGAGCCGCATGGGCTCGTGGTAGTGCCTCTCTCCATTATTGACGGTTTGCAGGGGAAATCCCATCTGTAAATCGCTCTGGCTTCCCAACATCATGCCGACCCCACCCACGACATTGTGCAACACCTTACTTCCGCTGCCAAAGACCCACGGATCGACCGCAGAGAAATAATAGCCTGTATTAATCCACTCACCGACGATTAAGGGCGCCGTCATGATTTTCTCAAGGATGGTTCCATCCGGATCGGCGTTCGGATCGTAGGAATGCAGGAACACACGGCCGCCTAAATCCAGGCCGTTCGTGAGTGTCCGTCTTCCGATGAGAAATGCCCCGTTGCCAGCCAGTCCCCACTCCGGCCGAGTGTTCGCCCAATCACAACTGCGCTCGACGACATGAGCAAAGGCTTGTCGTGGAGAGATCTCTCTTGGCGCGCTCGGAAGGCGATGGCATCGCTCAAGAGCCTGATTCGCGCCAGCTTCTTGGAGGTCGTGATGTAACGACCGCACATCTTCCTCGTGCGTATCTGGCAATTCCTCCAAGTCGTAAAATTCAACCCGGTCCGTCGTGGTGTTATGCTTCCCCGGCAGGAACCAGGTGTCATCGGGAATCGGCAATCCGTGCTCTTTGAGTCTGCGGCGCACGTGAGGGTCGTTCGCCATCTTGGCAAAGACCCGGGCATTCGCATCTCCCGGCGCGCCGCCACAGGCCCCGCAATCCAACGCTCCATAATAAGGATTGTTATCGGTCTCACTGCCATGACCACAGAGACACACGAGCCGCGCATAATTTCGCGTGAGTCCCATGGCGCGCAATCCGTTTTCGATCATCGTCGCCCGTTCCTCCAGAGAAAATCCTTGTGAAAGCCCTTCAGGAATTCCTTCCTTGTTGACCTCTCCGATTCTGGGGTTGCGAGGGTCTGCCGGTGTCGAAACTGATATTTCGGTGTGAACACGGTGCGCGAACCAGGCTCCTATCGTTGACGTACAGGTATGAAACGTTCTTTGCAGAAAGGTTTTGCCTGCCAGGCCGAGACTAAAAAAGACGCCCAGCACATCAATCGTCATCATCGACCCGATGGGATGATGTTTCAAATCGTGGAACAGATGATGCCCCAACTGATGCCAGCGCGTGCCAGAAGAGTATTGCTCGAGTGACGAGGTTTCTCCAGCCCGAGGTATTTCCGTCACGGCGTGATTGGGGGTGAGGAGCACTGGACATAAAAACGCCCGTTCTGCACTATCAAACGTTTGATGGCTTAGAGGAATGCCAAAGAACCCCGCAAACCCCAAGGTCTCATAGGGACCTTGCGCTTCGATGTGACGGCGAAATGATTCTGAACGGACATCGATGCAGAAAACCAATTGAGCCTGTGGGCGGCTATTGAGGACTGGAACGGTTCCCCTGTGGGATGCAATCTTGTTTAGAATGTCTGCTCGAAAAGAATCTTCATATGCTTCAAGCCATACCGGACTATGTTGATCGAACGGAAAATCATCCAACCAGTGAAGGAGTGTTCGAGCTTCTGAATCGGAAAGCTCGTGCATGTCCACATGCGAGACTTCTAGGAACTGTAAGAGATTAAACAGCCTCCAGGCATCGCGGCAGATGGTCTGCTCGGTCGGATCGACAGTATGAGAGCCGTCTCCTGCTCTGTGTCGATATTCATCGGGGTGCTCTTTCCAATACGTGACGAGGGAATCGACCGTTCCCTCGATGTCCCATTCCTGTTTACAGGTCATTTGAGCTAATTCGGTTTCGTAGAATAGCCGAACGGCCAGATATTGCGTGGTATCGATAGGGTGTTGTCGTTGCGCATGGTACGCGGGATGTTCGCCAAGCCACCGTATATATCTCGTCCAGCCTGGCAATTGAGATAACATCCTTGACAGGTATTCTTTGCGCCGTTCGGTCGAGATTCCCAGCCGAGATACACTTGCGATGATTGCGTCTTCTGGCTCCTCTGGCAGCGCTTGGATCTTTGGCGTGTAGTCCTGAATCCCAAGGAATTTTCCAGAATGATCCTGCTGAGCCAGATGTCGCCACGCGTGGTAGAACCCTTTCTCCCGCTGCGGCATTTCCCAGCCCGCGAGCCCTTCATCAAGGAATGCGGTGACCCATTTAATGAGTTGTTGATTGATCTGTTCGACGAGACCGGCTCCAGCCAAGTCGTCTATCCAATCGCTCAGGGTTCGATGAATCGGCAGGTTTATGGACAAGGAGGCTGGCCGGGTTTCTGAATCCTTTTCCTTTCCGTGGTTCGTCTGGTGATCATGAGATGTAGACTCTGACAACTGCAACGCTGTCAACGTGCTTTTCCAGAGGTTTGTGAGATAAGCCTCCTCGGGGTGGTCTCGGCACAACTCGCAATCTTTGACCGTGTGTTCGATGATGCGCGCTAGAGATTTCTGGGGGAGATATGGATGGAATCGCTTCCCTGCGCCTTCTTTATTGAATGTCCACTCCAATAAGGATGGCTGTAGAGGGCCAAATCCGAAGAGAAAGTGCAAATGCCACACTTCTTGAGCGGTAATTCGCCGGGTTCCTACCTGAACGGCATCCCGGTCTGTTGAGATTCTCCCGGCTCTTCTCAATGATTCTGTGACACTGTCATGCGTGATTCGTCCTTCACGGAAAAATTGGCGATACACTTCATTGGGTAAGTATCCGTTGCCACTTAAAAGGTGTTTGCCTTGTCGAACGGCTTGATCGAAGGGAAGGTACTCCAGTCCGTGGATGGGGTTTTGCGCAACCATCGTTCGCATCGGCCAGAAGGGAGCGATGGGCTCGCTGGCTTCGCGAATCGCCTCGCGAAGCTGATCACGTTCTACGGATGAGAGTGCAGTTGATTGGAAGATTGCGGAATCAGATCGGATGGACATCTTTCGTTCTCGCTATTTTTCAATAGACCCTTTTAGCAAATAACAATGGATATGGATTGATACCCAATTCGTCGGTAATCAACAATGTTAGCGGTTTTCGCAGCTTCATTGCCAATAACTTGAACTTTCCGCTATCTTTGGTAATGTCAGCAAATACCATCATGCCCGTGAGTAAGCCAATGGTAGTACATTCAATGTCTGCGACCGCTTGTTGTTGTGTCAAAGCGCCTGTGCCAATCACCACCGTTGCGCCAAGCAATGCCACAATGTCACGAGTAAACCGCTCGTAAATCATGACCCGCATATACCAGGAATACAATAGTCGTGGCTACGAGTAATGGAGACAAGCCTACGGAACAACATATCATAAACGTATAAGCTCACCTCGCTGGACCTTAGTGGAGGAGAACATGACATTCTGGTTTGGTATCCAGTTTTTCGGATTGTCAACCAACCGACCGCCTGACAATTGTTTTGATAGCTCATGGCAGAAAAGTTGTTTTAAAGGTTTCAAGCTTCTTTGCCGCCAGGGAGAGAAGAACCTCGTCCTTCACTCTTCTGTTTTCTCGTTTTTTTTGTCCCTCTATAGACTCGATTATGATGGAATCGTCCTATGACCTTGGTTTATGGGCTCCGTTTCAATAATCTTCGCGGCGATATCTACGGAGGCCTTGTTGCGGCAATCGTCGCGTTGCCGTTGGCGTTGGCCTTTGGCGTCGCGTCAGGAATCGGCGCCATCGCAGGTCTCTATGGCGCAATCTTTGTCGGGTTTTTTGCTGCGTTGTTTGGCGGCACGCCAGCCCAATGTTCGGGCCCAACCGGTCCCTTGACCGTGGTCATGGCCAGCATCATTGCGCAATTCCCCGATGAGCCTGCATTGGCATTTACCGCCGTCATTTTAGGGGGTGGCCTCCAGATCATGTTTGGACTGTTTGGAGTTGGGCAGTACATTGCCTTTGTACCCTATCCAGTCATTTCTGGATTCATGAGCGGAATCGGGTGCATCATCCTTATCCTACAAATTGGACCGTTGGTTGGCCATGCTGCGAAAACGGGAGGTGTCGTGGCCAACCTAGAAGCCATTCCTGAATTCTTTGCCGGAATTTCCACGGAAGCGACATTTCTCGGTTTCATTACCGTGGCTCTCATGTATTTGACTCCTGCTCAGATTAGCCGCTTTATTCCGCCACAACTCTTAGCGCTATTAGTGGGCACCCTCACCGCGTACTTCTTTTTTCCCGGCGTGCCGTTGATCGGGGAGGTGCCCGCTGGATTTCCGTCCATCATTACCCCGGTGTTACATCAAGATTCCTTAACTCTCATCGTGGAATCTGCCCTGGTCCTCGCCCTACTGGGAAGCATTGATAGTCTGCTCACGTCTCTCGTCTGCGACAACATGACACGAACGCAACATGACTCTAATCGCGAGTTGGTCGGCCAAGGTATCGGAAACATGGTCGCGGGGTTCTTTGGAGGATTACCTGGAGCCGGAGCCACGATGCGGTCTGTGGCAAACATTCGAACAGGAGGACGCACACCCATTTCTGGAGCCCTCATGGCGGTCGTGCTGTTGGCCACCCTCTTGGAGTTGGGCCCGTTGGCTGAACAAATACCCTTAGCCGTATTGGCCGGCATCTTATTCAAAGTCGGGCTTGATATTGTTGATTGGCGATTCCTTCGTCACCTTGCCGATGCGCCACGCGCCGACGTGTTTATCATGGCCGTCGTTCTATTGATCACGGTTGTCATTGACTTGATCACTGCCGTTGGGATTGGGCTGGTGCTCGCGAGCCTGTTGTTCGTGAAGAGAATGGCGGACCTTGAGCTGGCTAACCTCCGGTTCATTACAGCACCATCCAAACACGTCTCTCTTGATCTCGAAGAAACCGCGATCCTGGAACGGAATCGTGGTAAAATTGTGCTGATTCATGTGGATGGGCCCATGAGTTTCGGCTCCGCCAAAAACATGGTGCGCCGCCTTGAAAACGTGAAGGGGTTTAATAACTTTTCCAGCGTCGTGTTAGACCTTGCCGATGTCCCAGCCATCGATGGTACCGCGGCATTAGCCGTTGAAGACATGTTGTCTATGATCCAAGATCATGGACAACATCTGTTTTTCACGGGTATGCATCCCGGCGTTCGTAAGGTATTGGAGGGTATGGGTGTGACCGCCAAAATACGGCCGGGACACGAATTCGCCCTGCGGGTGGATGCTCTCCGGCAGGCAGCCTATGAAGCCGGGTCAAGCCATCCAGATGACCGCCCACCCGGTGTGCGGGCAGTCGGACACGCGGCATCCGCTTATTCATCTTAAAGAGCCTGCGGGAAAACGGCCATTGACTCTACCGATCGGTTTCCTCTCATCCTGGAAGATCCTTTCGTTTGCCATCATCTGTAAAAGGAGTTTGACTTGACCATGGATCGACCCTTCTCACTTCCCGAAGAAGAACCTGATCTATCAAAGGACCGTCCACGTATTATTGCCTTAGCCGTGTTCTTGGCCGCGATCATCTTTGGCGTGGATTTAGTGATGCCATTAGGTGTGGCGGAAGCCGTCCCCTATGTCGCCGTGGTCTTAGTCATTCTCCGTTCACCCGACCCACGCGATCCGTTGTATGCAGCAATCGGCTGTTCGGCTTTGACCTTTTTCGGATTTTTACTCTCGCCCCAAGGCTCAGAATTGTGGTTAGCCGAAATCAACCGAGTGATGGCCTTGTTTGCCATATGGGTCACAGCCATCCTGGCGAGGCAAATTAAATCCGCGGATGCCGACATTCGGGGCAAGAGCCAAATGTTGGCCGGTATTCTCCGGAACATGCCGACCGTGGCCTTTCACTTAGGAGAAGATGGATATTTAAAAGAATCCGTGGGAAAAGGACTGAACAGAATCGGTATTTCTGGATTGGGATCCTATGGGCGCAATGCCCTCGAACCTCCAGTTGAAATGCGTGAAAAAATCCTTTCATCTGAAACGCGGGACCCGATTTTTTATGAAAGTTCTGGAATGTATCGCGGACAACCCTGGTGGTTTATGAACTGCTTAATTCCCGAGGAGGCCCATGGGAAAAATCTTTTGGGTTTTGCCCTGGATATCACACATTTGAAGCAGACAGAGCGGCGGCTAGCCACACACCATGCCGTGACATCCATTCTGGTTCAGGTTGAATCGATTACCGACGCCCACAAACAAATCCTTCAAGCCATTTGTCAGAGTTTGAATTGGAACATCGGAGCCATTTGGGAAATCGACCATCAAGCGCAAGTTCTTCATTGCGTGGATATTTGGCAGCATCCATCGCTGAATCTGGACACGTTCGTTTCACAAACCCGTGGATTGACTTTTGCTCGTGGAGTCGGCTTTCCCGGACGGGTCTGGAAGCAAGGAGAACCGGCATGGATCGAGGACGTGGCCAAAGATACGAACTTCCCACGTGCCTCAGCTGCCGATCAAGAAGGGCTACATGGAGGATTTGCCTTTCCTATCCAAGCAGGAGATCACGTGTTGAGCGTGATGGAATTTTTCAGTCAGGAAGTCATGGCTCCCGATACGGAACTTCTCAATATGTTCAGCGCCTTCGGACGACAATTAGGACAATTTGTCGAGCGAAAGCACAAAGAACGCCGGCTGGCAGTCTACAACGCCGTGGCTAGTGTCCTGGTTGAATCGGAAACGCTTGAAAAAACCTATGGACAAATTCTTCAATCGATTTGTTGGGAATTACATTGGAAAGTCGGTTTGCTCTGGCAGGTAAATCCGATGACCAACGCGCTGGAGTGTATTGAAACGTGGCACGCTCCTTCTCACTATTTTGAAGGGGTTATCGACGCTAGCCGTCGCCTCAAACTCGCATTGGGAGAGGGATTGGCCGGACAAGTTTGGAAAAAAGGAGAACCCCTAGGCATCATTGACATTGCTCAGAAGCCAAACCATCCCTTAGCAGCAGCCGCAAAGAGAGAAGGGCTCCAAGGGGCATTGGCTTTTCCGATTCTTCTCGGCGGTCAGGTGCGCAGCGTCATGGAATTTTTCAGTTCCGATCACGTGGAGCCGGACGAAGAATTGCTCAACATGTTTACAGCTATCGGCATTCAAATTGGACATTTTATTGGTCACCGCGAAACTGAAGAAACCCTTCGAGCGACCGAAGAACGCGAACGACTCGTCCTGAATTCTACAACTGAAGCGATTTTTGGATTAGATCAAGATGGCAACTTCACACTTTGCAATGCGGCATGCCTTCGTCTGTTAGGGTACAAAGATAGCTCTTTTCTTCTTGGGAAAAATGCTCATGACATACTGCATCCCACCGAACCGAATGGCCAACCCAATTCTTTTGAAACATGTACGTTTTGCCAGTCAACTCTCCGAGGAGAGCATCGCCACAGTACAGAGGAAATTTTTGTTGATGCGAATAAGAAATTTTTCCCTGTGGAATGTTGGTCTCACCCGATTGTAAAGGATGGAATCGTGATTGGAGCGGTCGTGACAATGAGAAAACTAACGGAAGACACAAACCAGGTAGGCACGTAAAATCAGGGGAAACGACTTTAAAAACTCTTGCCAGTTTTAATGCATGACTTGCAAATGAAAATCTAGAAAAATTTCAATGGAAAAATAAATATTGTCCGATTCCCATCACAATGACGACGACAACGACAATGATTTCATTTAGGAGATTCATCACCAGGCCTCACATAGAAATATGATGATTTACATTTTCCCTGCAAGCATAGGTACTTATATATGCAAAAATCATTCTAGGAAATAAAGTTTTCATTTAAAATATGACTTGTTGATAATTGAAGGGTTTTTCAACTTTACCGTATCTTTGAGCATTTTTTGGTAGTGAGATTTTTGCATTTTCGCTCACATTGATGCGTGCGAAATCGCTCTAATTCTGAGTTTCGTAAAAATCAGAAATCCCTCTTCTTTATTTTTTCTATTTTTAAAGATTGCTTCAGTTGACCACTTCCAAAACTCATGTTCTTATCAACTAGTCTGGTATGGTTACTTGTACTCTACCTATAATTTGGTTTTTGGCTCGAAAATAAAGAAGAAACCCGTATGAATCCTGGCAGCGTTGTGGAGGGGGAAGCCGAAATTGATTTCGGGGAGATCAATTCTCAGACGAATTCGATTCTCCTTAACTTGTTAATTTGCCCAGCTGAGAACCTATCATTTTTTTAATTTATTTCATTTTTCATTTGCAACTTGTATCCTATCTGGTTTAAATTATGGGGTTTTTTATCCTCCCCAATACAATCTACGTTGGTTTGATGGCTAAAATGCATTCGTGAAAACTCAATAAAAACTTGTGTGAAGTTGAGTCGTTCAATTCCTTTTAGTTTCTTGCGTTAAACGAGAAAGGTTGATGATGGATGTCTGAAATCTGGCAAATTACCGTAAAGGTCTGGAATGGAATACGGCGATGGTTTGACTCACATGCCGAAACGAATCTGTCTTCCGAGCAAGACAGCCGCGCGATGGATTTAATTCGTACCCTGCCGTTTTTGGTTCTTCATGCATTAGTGTTAACGGTTTTTTGGGTCGGTTGGAGTTGGGTCGCTGTGGGGATGGCGGTGCTGTTGTACGCCACAAGGATGTTCGCGATCACAGGGTTTTATCATCGATATTTTTCACATAAGACTTTCCGGACTTCGCGAGTCATGCAGTTTGTGTTTGCTGTTTTTGGTGCCAGCGCTGTGCAGCGCGGTCCATTATGGTGGGCATCTAATCATCGAACGCATCATGCCTGTTCCGATCAACCAACAGACGTGCATTCGCCCGTCCATCACGGATTTTGGTGGAGCCATTTAGGTTGGGTGCTGTCACACCAGCAAGGCACGACGAATCTCAAGAAAATTCGGGACTTTGCCCGCTTCCCTGAGTTGCGTTTTTTGGATCGGTTCGATGTGTTGGTCCCGTTTGTCCTGGCCGTGAGTCTGTTCGTGTTCGGCGAATGGCTGGCGAACATGTATCCTCAACTGGAAACCAACGGGTTACAAATGCTCGTCTGGGGATTTGTGATTTCTACCGTGGCTTTATATCACGGAACCTTTACGATTAATTCATTGTCTCATTTGTTTGGGACCAGACCGTACGCGACTTCCGACAACAGTCGCAACAATTTCCTTCTTGCTCTCCTGACCCTGGGAGAAGGGTGGCATAATAATCACCATCATTACCCGAGTTCGACCAGGCAAGGGTTTCGATGGTGGGAACTCGACATCACCTACTATCTCCTTCGCGGATTTCAATGGTGTGGACTTATCTGGGACATTCGTCCGGTTCCACGTTGGGCGTTAGAGCAGACGTCTTTAAATCAGGCCAAGAAAAACCGTGACTCCGAAAAAATAGCCGTCTAAGTTTCACCATCTTTCGTCCCCGTTAATTGGTTTTTGAGGCCTATCGGCGGTTCTCTCCTGTATCGCTCCTGGCTTTCAGTCGGTTTGTCAATGTTGGTACTCATCTGGTAACGTTTCAGCTTGAGTATAAGCCTTTATTCCTTAACCATTCGTACACCCCCTCGGAACGTAGGAGATCCAATGAAGATAGTCGGTGTTATCGCTATTGCCGTGATGGTTTCGTGTGTGAGCCTGTATTCGGTGTCGTTCGCTGGAGATACGGCCGCAAAGGTAGAGTCGATGAAGGCTGAAACCAAGGCTAGTGCTGCCGAAGCCAAAGGAGAAATCAATGCCCAGATTGAGGAGGCCAAAGGCAATAAGATGAATGCCGCAATGGAGCGGGCAAAAGGAAAAACGAAAGGGGCTTTTGAACGCGTTAAAGGCAAGGTCAATGAATTAAAAGCCGGAGCTGAATAGCAATGTTTTGAGTGTGGTCATGCGTGGTTTTTGATGAGGGGCCCTTTGAGAGAATCAAAGGGCCCTTCGTTTTTCCTATGTCCTGGGAACGGGTTATTCATCGGTATACCGATAGATAGACAGTGTCGGACCTTTTCTTGCTCCAAGGAAATCGGTACAGGGTCCGTATCTGACTGGAATATTGTCCAATATTTGCTTTTTGCCACAACCCTTCCTCGAAGTACCGTTCGTTTTTCATGTCGCTTAAAAATCCGGCAAACTTCGCATCCGAAAAGAAATTCACAGCCCAGCTGTTGGTCCAG
>JALDRJ010000001.1 GCA_031315865.1 Nitrospirales bacterium | reverse complement strand
TTAAGGTGCGACGGACCCGACCCACATGCAAGGCCAATAGATATAAGGCAATTACTTGTCCGGTAAAGGCTTTGGTGGAAGCTACGCTAATTTCAGGCCCACATCTCGTATAGATCACCCCATCGGCCTCACGCGCCAAAGTACTTCCTACCACGTTCACAATTGCCAGGACACGAGCCCCTCGGTGTTTGGCTTCCCGTGCGGCCGCCAATGTATCTGCGGTCTCACCTGATTGTGAAATGGCAATAAACAAATCGTCCTTTTGAATCATAGGCTCCCGGTATCGGAACTCGGAACCAATATCCACCTGAACAGGACGACGAATCATTTCTTCGAATAAATATTTCCCGACAAGCCCTGAATGCCAAGACGTCCCACATGCAACGATCCAGATTCGCCTGGCGTTGAGCAACTCCTCGTCCGTCATGGCTAAATCGGGAAGATCTGCTTCGCCCGTTTCATATTGAAACCGGCCGCGAAGCGTATCCATGATCACCTGTGGCTGTTCGTGGATTTCTTTCATCATGAAATCCGGATACCCCCCCTTTTCCGCCGCCTCAGCATCCCAATCAATAGTAACGGGGTTGAAGCTTTTTGGTTGGCCATCCGAATCAAAAATGGTGATACTGGAACCCTCTAAAATGCCAACATCTCCGTCTTCTAGAAACACCACCTCCCGTATATGGGCAAGGAGAGGAGTCACGTCAGAGGCCAAAAAGGCTCCTTTTCCATTCTGACCAATCACGAGGGGACATCCAGAACGACTGACGACAATACGCCCTGGCTCCGCCAACGACATCACGGCAATGGCATAACTCCCATGTAAATCATTGGCAAGTAATCTGACGGCCTCTTGAAGCCCATGCCCTTTTATCGTGAGTGAGGATAGGAGGTGTGCAATAACCTCGGTGTCAGTTTCCGACTCAAACCGATAGCCTTCCAATTCCAATCGATGGCGAAGGTCTAGAAAATTTTCAATGATCCCGTTATGGACAAGAACAATCTCTCCCGAACGGTGAGGATGGGCATTTTGTTCAGATGGACGACCATGCGTGGCCCAACGTGTATGACCAATCCCTATAGTTCCGGCGACAGCCCCGTTTTGCAAAACGGCCTGGAGATTAGTGAGCTTGCCTACAGTTCTTCGAATCTTCAACTCTCCATTATGTTGAATGGCAATCCCGGCGGAGTCGTACCCTCGATATTCCAGCCGTTGTAGCCCGGCGACTAAAATAGGAGTCGCTGATTCACCGCCAACATATCCGATGATTCCACACATACTCTAACGCTCCTTACATCTCATCATTTTTTCAAATGGCATTGGAAAAATCAGGATGGTATCGATCAGTGAAGTCCGAGATGGAAACACATGAGCCCCGCCAGCCATCGCTGGACGTCGTTCATCAAAATTGGCCACTAGACAGGGCCTTTTTTTTGCTGAGGGGTCGGTCGGAGTGACGACTCTGCCGACTCCCCATACTCTTTGGCCTGAACATGGGCGGCTGAGGAAGAAGCCAGAATTTCTCGCCGTTTCGCCGCCGTACCTTCTTTATTGACTTGCGCGACTCGAGAAATGCCCAATGCGTTGGGTGGAACATTTTTCGTGACGGTGGTCCCTGCCGCAATT